>JAIYAG010000397.1 GCA_027489195.1 Burkholderiales bacterium
CTGATCGCCGACCCGCAGGTGCGCAACCGCGGCACCATCGGCGGCGACATCGCCCACGGCGACCCCGCCAACGACCATCCGGCGCTGTCGCTGGCGCTGGATGCGAGCTTCGTGATCGCGGGCCCGAACGGCGAGCGCACCGTCAAGGCCGACGACTTCTTCCTGGGCCTGTACGTGACCGCCCTGGCCGAGGACGAGATCCTGGTGGAGATCCGCGTGCCGGCCTTCGCGCCGAAGACCGGCTGGGGCTACGAGAAGCTCAAGCGCAAGACCGGCGACTGGGCGACCGCGGGCGCCGCGGTGGTGCTGCGCCTCGACGCAGGCCGTGTGTCCTACGCACGGATCGGCCTGACCAACGTCGGCCCGACCGCGCTGCGCGCCACCGACGCCGAGGCCGCCCTGGTCGGCCGGGCGCTCGACGACGCGTCGATCGACGCCGCCGCCGCCGCCGCGATGGCCATCTGCGACCCCGCCGAAGACCTGCGCGGCGACCGCGAATACAAGACAGCGATGGCCGGCCAGATGGTCCGCCGCGCGATCCGCGCCGCAGCGGCGCGGGCCCAGTGAACCCGGGAGACGACCCATGGCGAAGAAACTGATCAGCGTGAAGGTCAACGGCCGCACGCACGAAGAGGCGGTCGAGCCGCGCACGCTGCTCGTGCATTTCCTGCGCGAGAAGCTCAGCCTCACCGGCGCGCACATCGGGTGCGAGACCAGTCACTGCGGCGCCTGCACCGTCGACATCGACGGCCGCAGCGTCAAGGGCTGCACGCACCTGGCGGTGCAGTGCGACGGCTCCGAGGTCCTCACCGTCGAGGGTCTCGCGCAGGGCAGCGTGCTGCACGCGGTGCAGGAGGGCTTCTACAAGGAGCACGGCCTGCAGTGCGGCTTCTGCACGCCGGGTATGCTGGTCCGTGCCTACCGGTTCCTGCAGGAGAACCCGAACCCCAGCGAGGAGCAGATCCGCGCGGGCATGAGCGGCAACCTGTGCCGGTGCACCGGCTACCAGAACATCGTCAAGGCGGTGCAGTACGCCGCCGCCAAGCTGCAGCAGACCGCGAAGGAGGCCGCATGAACGCGCCCGACCGCCTCGCCGCCCTCCAGGGGATGGGCGATTCGCGCCTTCGCAAGGAGGACGCTCGCTTCATCCAGGGCAAGGGCAACTATGTCGACGACATCAAGATGCCCGGCATGCTGCACATGGACATCGTGCGCAGCCCGTACGCGCACGCGCGCATCAAGGGCATCGACAAGTCCGAGGCGCTGAAGGTGCCGGGCGTGCTCGCCGTGCTGACCGCCGACGACCTCAAGCCCTTCAAGCTGCACTGGATGCCGACGCTGGCCGGCGACGTCGCCGCGGTGCTGGCCGACGAGAAGGTCCACTTCCAGATGCAGGAAGTGGCGGTGGTGATCGCCGAGGACCGCTACGCGGCGGCCGACGGCGTCGAGGCGGTGCAGGTCGAGTACGAGGAGCTGCCCGTCGTCATCGACCCGTACGCGGCGCTCGCGCCCGACGCGCCGGTGCTGCGCGAGGACCTCGCCGGCAAGACCTCCGGGGCACACGGCCCGCGCGAGCACCACAACCACATCTTCACCTGGGACGCGGGCGACAGCGCGGCGGCCGACGCGGCCTTCGAGCAGGCCGAGGTCACCGTCGCCGAGCACATCTTCTACCCGCGCGTGCACCCCTGCCCGCTCGAGACCTGCGGCTGCGTCGCGAGCTTCGATCCGGTGCGCGGCGAGCTCACCACCTACATCACCTCGCAGGCCCCGCACGTGGTGCGCACGGTGGTGTCGCTGCTGTCGGGCATCCCCGAGAGCAAGGTGCGGATCGTCAGCCCCGACATCGGCGGCGGCTTCGGCAACAAGGTCGGCATCTACCCGGGCTACGTCTGCGCGATCGCCGCGAGCATCGTGCTCGGCAAGCCGGTCAAGTGGATCGAGGACCGCATCGAGAACATCTCCTCGACCGCGTTCGCCCGCGACTACCACATGGACGGCGAACTCGCCGCGACGAAGGACGGCAAGATCACCGGGCTGCGCGTGAACGTCGTCGCCGACCACGGCGCGTTCGACGCCTGCGCCGATCCGACCAAGTTCCCGGCGGGCCTGTTCCACATCTGCTCGGGCAGCTACGACATCCCGGCCGCCTATGCGCGCGTCAAGGGCGTCTACACGAACAAGGCACCGGGCGGCGTCGCCTACCGGTGCTCGTTCCGCGTGACCGAGGCGGTCTACCTGATCGAGCGCATGGTCGACGTGCTCGCGCAGAAGCTCGGCATGGACAAGGCCGAGATCCGCGAGAAGAACTTCGTGCGCAAGGAGCAGTTCCCCTACCACAGCGCATTCGGCTTCGAGTACGACTCGGGCGACTACCACACCGCGCTGAAGAAGGTGCTCGACGCGGTCGACTACCCCGCGCTGCGGGCCGAGCAGGCGGCCAAGCGCGCCGATCCTGCGTGCCCGACGCTGATGGGCATCGGCCTGGTGACCTTCACCGAGGTGGTGGGTGCCGGTCCGAGCAAGATGTGCGACATCCTCGGCGTCGGCATGTTCGACAGCTGCGAGATCCGCGTGCATCCGACCGGCAGCGCGATCGCACGGATGGGCACGATCACGCAGGGCCAGGGCCACCAGACGACCTATGCGCAGATCATCGCCACCGAGCTCGGCATCCCGAGCGAGGTGATCCAGGTCGAGGAGGGCGACACCTCCACCGCGCCCTACGGGCTGGGCACCTACGGCAGCCGCTCGACGCCGGTCGCGGGCGCCGCGATCGCGCTGGCCTCGCGCAAGATCCACGCGAAGGCCCGCAAGATCGCCGCCCACCTGCTCGAGGTCGGCGAGAACGACCTCGACTGGGAGATCGACCGCTTCCAGGTCAAGGGCGAGCCGGCGCGCCACAAGACGATGAAGGACATCAGCTGGGCGGC
The DNA here is from genome assembly GCA_027489195.1 of Burkholderiales bacterium. Lineage (GTDB taxonomy): Bacteria > Pseudomonadota > Gammaproteobacteria > Burkholderiales > Burkholderiaceae_E > UBA4615. Next base: position 2,934 of record JAIYAG010000397.1, read on the forward strand.
GTACAACAACGTGCCCGCGGGGCTCGAGCCGGGGCTGGAGGCGGTGCACTACTACGACCCGCCGAACTTCACCTTCCCGTTCGGCATCTACCTGTGCGTGGTCGACATCGACCGCGCCACCGGGGAGACGAAGGTGCGGCGCTTCTACGCGCTCGACGACTGCGGCACGCGGATCAACCCGATGATCATCGAGGGGCAGATCCACGGCGGCCTGACCGAGGGCTTCGCGGTGGCGATGGGCCAGCAGATGCCGTTCGACGCGCAGGGCAACCTGCTGGGCAACACGCTGATGGACTACTACCTGCCGACGGCGGTCGAGACGCCGAAGTGGGAGACGGACTTCACGGTGACGCCCAGCCCGCACCATCCGATCGGGGCGAAGGGCGTGGCCGAGTCGCCGCACGTGGGGTCGATCCCGACCTTCACGTCGGCGGTGGTCGACGCGTTCGCGCACCTCGGCGTGACCGAGATGACGATGCCGCACACCAGCTGGCGCGTCTGGCAGCAGCTCAAGCGAAGCGGCGTCGCGCTGTAGAGAGCGACGGGGGGCGCCGATCGTCGGCGCCCCCGAAGACGAGGACGACATGGAAGTCAAGCTGGACAAGAAGTACCCGATCGCGGCAACCGTCGAGCAGGCGTGGACGGTGCTCGCCGACGTCAATGCGACGGCCGTCTGCATGCCTGGTGCGCAGATCACCGAGCAGATCGACGCCACCCACTACAAGGGCGCGGTCAAGAGCAAGGTCGGCCCGGCGACGATGAGCTTCGCGGGGACCATCGAGGTGCTCGAGCTCGAGCCCTCCACCCGCACGCTGCGCATGCTGGGCGCGGGCGCCGACAAGGCCGGCTCCTCGGCCTCGATGGACCTGACCGCGCGCGTGGTGCCGGCCGACGGTGGCGGTTCGACGCTCGAGGGCGAGGCGGTGATCAAGGTCAACGGCAAGCTCGCGCAGTTCGGCAGCCGGCTGCTGGTGCCGGTCGCCGACGCGATGCTCGCGCAGTTCGCGGATCGGTTCCGCGCGGCGGCGGCGGCCGTGCCGGTCGCGGCGGATGCGGGCACGGTGGCCGGGGCCGGGGCGGGCCCGGGCATCGATGCGGGCACGACGGATGCGGCGGCGATGGTGGCCGACGCGGGTGCCCCGGCGACGGCGGCGGCAGCGTCCGGCACGACGGCGACGGCCTCCTGCACGGCGACCCCGCCGCGCGCCGCGGCGCCCGCCCCGGCCGCGCCGGTCGCCACCGAGCTCAACGCGCTCGGCCTGATCTGGACGGTCATCAAGGGCTGGTTCGCCGGCCTGTTCGGCGGCAAGCGGACGTGACCGACGCCGAGCTGCGCGAGCGGCTGCAGCAGGCGGGCTACGTCTGCGACGAAGCGCTGGCCACGACGCTGTGGCTGGCCGGCGAGCTCGAGCGGCCGCTGCTGCTCGAGGGCGATGCGGGCGTGGGCAAGACCGCGCTCGCGCTCGGCCTGGCTCGCGCCACCGGGCGCCGGCTGGTGCGGCTGCAGTGCCACGAGGGCATCGACCTCGCGCAGGCGGCCTACGAATGGAACTACGGTCGCCAGCTTCTGGCGATCCGGGTGCGCGAGTCCGACGGCGCGCGTGCCGAGGAAGCCGACCTGTTCGCGCGCGACTACCTGCTCGAGCGCCCGCTGCTGCAGGCGATCGCGAGCGAGCAGCCCTGCGTGCTGCTGATCGACGAGGTCGACCGCGCCGACGAGGCCTTCGAGGCCTTCCTGCTGGAGGTGCTCGCCGACTGGCAGATCACCGTGCCCGAACTGGGCACGCTCGCCGCGCGCCACGTGCCGATGGCGGTCCTCACCTCCAACGGCACCCGCGAGCTGTCGGACGCGCTGCGCCGGCGCTGCCTCTATCACTGGCTCGACTATCCGACGCTCGCGCGCGAGCTCGCGATCGTGCGCGCCACGCTGCCGCAGGCGGAGTCCGCGCTGGTCGAGCAGGCGGTGACCTTCGTTCAGCGGCTGCGGCGCGAGGACCTCGGCAAGACGCCGGGCGTGGCCGAGACGCTCGACTGGATCCGCGCGCTGCACCGGATGAAGCTGCGCGCGCTGCCCGACGACCCGCATGCGCTCGTCGCGACCCTCGGCTGTCTGCTCAAGACGCGCGAGGATCGCTTCCAGATGGCGCCCGAACGGCTCGGCCAGCTGCTCGAGGGCCGGCGCGCCGGCGTCGCCGAGAAGGGCTGATGGACGCGCCGCACGCCGCGCCGCTGGAGGCGATCGCCGGGTTCGCCGCGCTGCTGCGCGAGCACGGCCTGGCGGTCGGCGTGTCCGAGCAGCAGGCGATGGTGCGCGCCGCACTCGCGGTGCCGCTGTCGCGGTCCGCGACGCTCGACGCCGGCTGGCGCGCGATCGCCTGCCGCGACGCACGCGACTGGCGGGCCTGGCCCGAGCTCTTCGAGCGCTACTGGCATCCCGAGAGGCTCAAGGGCACGGTGCGCACCAGTCAGCGCACGCGGCCCTCGCGCGACCTGCGCCAGGTGGTGCAGGCGCTGCAGACCTCGCTCGGCGCGCCCGGTGCGCGCCCTGGTGACACGGCGCTGCACACCGACGCCGGCGAGACCGAGGACGACGCGGCACCGCGCGCACGTGGCGGCGCGAGCCGCACCGAGGCGCTGCACGACCGCTCGCTGTCGGAGTGGCTGCCGCAGGACCTCGCCGCGCTGCAGAAGCTCGCCGAGGACATCGCGCGGCGGCTGCGCCGACGGCTGACGCGGCGCCGCCATGCGCATCCGCGCGGCGCGCGGCTCGACCTGCGCCGCACGCTGCGCGCGAGCCTGGCCACGGGCGGCACACCGGTCGCGCCTGCCTGGCAGCGCCCGCGCCGCGAGCGCCCCCGCCTGTACGTGCTGGTCGACGTCAGCCGCTCGATGCAGACGCACGCGCAGCTCTTCCTGAGGATCGCGCGCGCCTTCGTCGAGCCGGCGCAGGCGCGGGTGTTCGTGTTCCACACGCGGCTCGCCGAGGTCACGCCGCTGCTGCGGCGCGATTCGCCGAGCGTCCAGGAGAAGGTCAACGCGGTGTCGGCCGGATTCGGCGGCGGCACGCGGATCGCGACCAGCCTGTCCGACTTCCACGGCACCCACGTGCGCGGCGCGCTCGGGCGCGATGCGCGGGTGTGGGTGCTCTCCGACGGCTTCGACGCGGACCCGCCCGAGCGGCTCGCGCAGGAGCTCGCGACGATCCGCGCGCGCGGGGCGCGCGTCACCTGGTTCCACCCGTCGCCGCAGCCGCCGGCCTCCGAGGCGATCACGGCCGCGCGGCCGCTGATCGGGCGGTTCGTGCGCCTGAACAGCCTGCGCGACCTCGCGGCTGCGCCGCTGCAATGACTCCCGCATCCAGAGAAGGACGACCGACATGACGAACCCCCACGACGTGCTCGCCGCCGCCCAGCGGCTGCGCGCGGCGCAGCAGCCCTTCGCGCTGATCACGGTGCTGCGGGTCGCGCCGCCGGCGTCCGCGCGGCCCGGCGACAAGGCCGTCGCGACCGCCGAGGGCATCGTGCACGGCTGGATCGGCGGCGGCTGCGCGCAGCCCGCGGTGACGAAGACCGTGCGCGCCGCGCTCGCCGACGGCCGCGCCCGCATGATCCGCATCGCGCCCGCCGCCGAGGGCAGCGTGCGCGAGCTCGACGAGGTGCTCGAGTTCGGCATGGCCCGCCACTCCGGCGGCACGCTCGAGCTGTTCGTCGATCCGGTGCTGCCGCAGGCCCGGCTGGTGGTGATCGGCGACACGCCGCTTGCCGCGGCACTGGCGGGCCTCGCGCCGCGCGTCGGGCTGCCGGTGTCGGTGGTGGCGCACGGTGGCGACGCGGCGCGCTTCGAGGACGCGGCCCAGGTGCTCGTCGACGACGGCGACCTCGCCTCGGTGCCGGCGGGCGCGTTCGTGGTCGTCGCCACGCAGGGACGGCGCGACCTGCAGGGCCTGCGCGCGGCGCTCTCGCTCGACGCACGCCGGGTGTTCTTCGTCGCCAGCGCCCGCAAGGCGCAGGTGCTCAAGGCCTCGCTCGTCGAGTCCGGGGCGGACGCCGCGGCGGTCGCGGCCATCATCGCGCCCGCGGGTCAGCCGATCGGTGCCCAGACGCCCGAGGAGATCGCGCTGTCGGTGCTGGCCGCGGTGGTCGCGGCCCGACGCTCGGGCGGTGCGGCCGCTGCCACACCGGAGGTCGATGCCGGGGCCGGATCGGTGGCCGGTTCGGTCGGCGAAGCGACGACCGACGGCGGGCGTGCCGAGGCCGAGGCGCCGCCCGCCGCGCTCGAGGCCGCCTCGTCGTGCTGTGGCGGCAGGTCGGCGGCGATGACCGGGAGCGACGAACCGGCACCGGACTCGACGGCCGTCGGGACGGCGGTCGCACGCCGCCCGCGTGCGGCCGCACCGGGCACCCCGGAGGCGCCGCGCCCTCCCGCCGCCGTGCCCGATCCCGCGGCCGTCGCGCCGCGCTCGTCGTGCTGCGGAGGCTGACATGGGCTGCATCCTGAAAGGCGGCGGCGGCCTGCACGCGCGCGTGGCGGTGGGCGCGGTGCTGCTCGCCGCGGGCAGCGGCTCGCGGATGGGCACGCGGCCGAAGTCGCTGCTCGAGCTCGGCGGCGTGCCGCTGATCCGCCGCCAGCTGATCGCGCTGTCCGGTGCGGGGGTCGACGAGGTGGTGGTGGTGCTCGGCCACCATGCCGAACTCATCGAGCCGGTCGTGCAGAACTTTCCGGTGACGATCGTACACAACCCGAATCCCGACGAGGGGCTGGTGTCCTCGCAGCGGATCGGGCTGGCGGCGCTCGGCGGCAAGCTCGATGCAGTGGTGATCGCGCTGGCGGATCAGCCGATGATGCAGTCGCAGGACATCGTCGCGCTGATCGGCGCCTGGAAGAAGCGTCCGGAAGGGACCTCGGTGGTGTATCCCGAGGTCGGCGGCGAGCGTGGCAACCCGGTGGTGATCGGCGCGGACGTGCGCGAGCAGGTGCTCGCCGGCGCGGTGAACGTCGGCTGCCGGCAGTGGCAGGCCGCGCATCCCGAGGCGGTCGCGCCCTTCGTGACCGACAACCGCCGCTACCGCGTCGACGTGGACACGCCCGAAGACCTCGAGCGCTTCGAGCGCGAGACCGGCCACGTGCTGCGCTGGCCGGCGGGCTTCGCCGCGTGAGTCTGGCGCCCGGCGTCCACGCGCTGTGGCCGACGCCGATCGGCGTCTACCGGCTGCCCGGCGCGGACACGCTCAACCCGGTGCTGGCACGCATGCTCGGCGCGCTGCGCCTGGCGCAGGCGCAGGCCCGGGGCGAGTCGGCCGATGCGCCCTTCTTCGCGAGCGACGACGACCTGCTGCGCCGGCTGCGTACGCCCGAGGGCGAGGCACTGGTGCGCTTCGTCGTCGCCTCGCTGCAGGACATGGTCGGCCGCACCAACGCCGCGGCCTGGCCGCCCGGCCGCCGTGCGATGCGGATCGCGATCGACGGCATGTGGTTCCAGTGCAGCCGCGGCGGTGCGTTCCATGACGTGCACACCCACGGCAACTGCTCGTGGTCGGGCGTGTACGTCGTGCAGGTCGACCCACCCGAGGCGCGCGCGGCACATCCGGTCCACGGGGCGCGGCATGGCGTGACGCGCTTCTACGGCCCGCCCTTCGCGCAGCTCGGCGGCGCACACGTCGATCTCGGGAACGCCTACCTGCAGCCGCCGCATGTGGACGTCGAGCCGGTGCCCGGTCAGCTGACGCTCTTCCCCTCGTGGCTGATGCACCAGGCGATGCCGTACGACGGCCGCACCGAGCGGATCATCGTGTCGTTCAATGCGAGCGTGCATGCCGCCGAGGGGGACGACCGCCTCCACGGCTACGCGGCCGGATGACCATGGACCGGCACGCCACGTGCCTGTGGCTCGCGCGGGCGATCGCGTGGTCGCTGCTGTTCGGCGGCTGGACCGTGCTCGGCGCGGTGGGTCACGAGGCCGCCCGGGCGGGCCTGCTGCCAGGCCTGCCGCTGGCCGCCTGGCTCGCGTCGATCGGCCTGCTGCTGGCGCTCGGCATGCGCCGAGCCACGTCGATGCGCGCCCTGATGGCCGGCCTCGCCGGCGCGGCGCTGCTCGCCGCCTTTGCCTTGTCCGCAGTCCAGGGCGCCGCGCCCGCGCCGCTGCTGGGTGTCGCGTTCGGCTGGGCAGCGCTGCTGGTGCTGGCCTCGCGCCTGGTCAAGGCGCTCAGGGCTCGCCTGCCGCGCGGTACCCCGGCGCCGATCGGCCCCGCGCTCGCCGGTGCGGCGATCGCCTGGGCGGTCTGCGGCGACCCGCTGGGCGCTGCCGCGCAGTCACCGCTCGCGGCAGGCTGGCTGCTCGCGTCGGCCGCGCTGCTGCTGGCGCTCGCCCCGCGCGGCGCGCCGCCGGTGACCGGCTGTGCGGCCGGCCTGTTCGACTGCTCGCTGCCGCTCCCCCGGGGCGGCTGGGGTCGGGCGGCCGACTGGCCACTGCACGCCGCCGCGCTCGCGATGCTGCCGATGATGGCGGCGCTGCCGGAGATGGCCGAGCGCTGCGCCGCCGACGGGCTGACGGCCCGCGCCGTGGCCGCGCTGCACGTCGCCTCGATGGTCGGTCCGGCCTGGCTGCTCAGGCATCGTCTAGGCCACTGGCCACGCGCGCGGCTCGCGGGCGTCGTGGCCGCCTGCCTCGGCGCGGGCGGCCTCGCGATCTCGCTGGATGAACAGCGCGGTGCGCTGCTCGTCGGCATGCTGCTGCACGGCGTGGCCTGGAGCCTCGCCTGGGCCGGCCCGATGCTCGCCCGCGATGCGCGGGTACGCGGGCCGATGCCGGCGACGCGGCAGTGCGCCACCGCGCTCGCCACCGCCGCCGCGGTCCTGCTGCTGGCCGGCGCCGTCGCGACCGCCGGCACCGATGCCCTGCGCGTCGCCCACGGGGCGCTCGCCCTGCTGGCGCTCGCAGGCCTCGTGCTCGCACGCCGGTCCGTCCCGACGATGCGGGGCTGAAGACCCGGCGGTCCGGTGGCTCAGCGGCGCGGCGAGCCGATCGCCGCGGCGGCGGCCGGCGCCACGGCCTTCGCCGCCGCCCGGGCCCGGTCGAACTCCGGCCCCCAGGACGGATGCCCGGTCTCCGCGGCCGCGAGCTCGAACGACGGATCGAGCGCCAGCAGCGCATCGAAGCTGCGGCGGCACGCCGGGCGCCGGCCGGCGACGCACTGCGCGAAGGCCAGCGTCTTGAGCGACTGCGCGCGCACCGCGGGACTGTCGGCGACGATCTCGGGCGACTCCTGGATCATCCGGATCGCCTCGGCGAACTTGCCCTGCTCGAACTGAGCGACCGCGCGGTCGAGCGTCTTGCGGCCCTCGGAGGGTTCGGGGGGGCGCACGGGCACGGCAGGCGCGGCCGCGCCCGCCCCCTGCGCACCGGTGCCGTCCGCGCCCGGCGGGGCCAGGCCCGCGCAGCCGGCGAGCAGCAGCGTCGCCGAGACCGTCACGAACGTTACGAGGCGGCGCGTCATCGTTTCTCCGGGGACGTGAAGCGATGGCTCAGGTCCAGCGTCTGACCGGCCTTCGCGTCGAGCCGGCGCACGACGGTCTCGCCGCCGGGGTTGCGCAGCTCGATGCGGCGCTCGCCGGGGGCGAGCGGGATCGACATCGTGGGCGGCGTCACCGCGCGCTTGCTGCCGTCGACCCAGACCTCGGCCCAGGGCGACACCGACAGGCGCAGCGTCGCGGGCTTCGGGGGCGCCGGGCGGGCGGCCGCGGCGCCCGAGGCGGGCCCGCCGGACGGATCGGGCGGCAGGAGCACCGCGGCCCGCTCGTCGATCGGCAGGTCCGACGGGGCGCTCGGCGGCTCGGCGGTCAGCCACATGCCGACGCTCACCGCCAGCACGGCCAGCATCGCCACGGTGGCGATCGACAGGCCGACGATGCGACGCGCGCGGCTGCGGTCGGCGGCACGCCGTCCGCCGCGCTGGCGCCGGTCGGCGCCGTCGTGCACGGTGGCGTCCTCGGCTGCGGCGCGCGCGGCCTCGAGGGGATCGACCGCCAGGCCCAGGCGCTCGCGCAGGGCGACGGCCGTGGCCGGACGGTCCTCGGGGCGCAGCGCCATCGCCGCGTCGATCGCGGCGCAGAACTGCGGCCCGATGCGGTCCGGGCAGCGCTGGGCGAGCGCCACGCGGGTGTCGCGCATCACGCGCATCGGCGACGGCGGCGGCGCCTCGCCGCAGGCGGCGTGGTGCAGCATCGCGCCGAGCGCGTAGACGTCGGACCAGGGTCCGACCGGGCAGTCGGGATCGTGCGCGTACTGCTCGATCGGCGCGTAGCCGGCCTTGAGCATCACGGTGGTGGCGCGCACGCGGTCGCCGATCTCGCGCCGCGCGGCGCCCAGGTCGAGCAGCACCGCACCCGCGTCGGGACGCAGGATCACGTTGTCGGGCGCCACGTCGCGATGGATCGTTCCGGTGGCGTGCAGCGCGGCGAGCGCGCCCAGCAGCGGCTCGGCGACCGCGCGCAGCGCGGCCTCGTCGAGCCCGTCCGGATGGCAGGCGATCACGCGCTCGAGGGTCGGCCCCTCGTACAGCGGCATCGCCATGTACGCGGTGCCCTGCTCCTCCCAGGCGTCGAGCACCTCGACGAGCGCGGGATGGCGCACGCGCCCCAGCAGCCGGGCCTCCTCGACGAAGGCCCGCAGGCCCGCGGCGTAGGTCTCGGCGCCGCCGGGCGAGACCGCGCCGAGCGAACCGTCCTCGCGGCGCGCGGCGAGCTGCGCCGGCAGGTATTCCTTGATCGCGACCGCCGGGCCACCGGCGCCGTCCTCGGCCCGGTAGACGATGCCGAAGCCCCCCTGGCCGAGCACGCCGCTCACGCGCCAGCCGCGCAGCGGCGCCCCTTCGGGCAGCGGCAGCGGCGGGCCCGCGATCACGGCCGCCGCTTCCGGGGGCGATGCATCCAGGGGCGGCGCCTGCAGGCGGGCGTTCATCGGGCCGTCTCCATGGGGCGGTCGGCGTCGCGCACAGCCTGCGCGAGCTGCGCGGCGCCGGCGGCATGCGACACGGCGGCGCGCGCCTCCTGCAGCGGCACGAGCGTCACCGGCCGCTCCAGCCAGGTCTCGATCGCCACCGGCCGCTCGAAGAGGTAGCCCTGCACGTAGTCGACGTCGAGCTCGAGCAGCGTGCGCAGCGTCGCCGGCTCCTCGACCCATTCGGCCAGGCAGCTCATGTCGAGCTCGTGGGCGAGCCGCGCGATCGCCTGCACGATGCCGCGCTGGCGCGGATCGCGCTCGACGCCGACGACGAACTGTCCGTCGATCTTGATCATGGAGGCGGGCAGGTGCTTGAGGTAGGCGAAGGAGGTGTAGCCGGCGCCGAAATCGTCGAGCGCGATCGAGGCGCCGGCCTCGCGGAACGCGTCGATGAAGCGCCGTGCGCCGCGCAGGTCGTAGACGGCTACCGCCTCGGTGATCTCCAGCAGCAGCTTGCCGGCGATGTCGCGGTGCGCGCGCAGCATCGCGACCGCGTCGCGCACGAAGCGCTCGTCGTTCAGCGAGGGGCCGCTCAGGTTGACGGCGTAGAACTCGACGCCGGCGGCGTGCTCGGGATGGGCCGCGAGATGCTCGACGGTCTGCTCCAGCACGAACCGGTCGATCAGCGGCATGCCGCCCGAGCGTTCGGCGGCCTCGAGCAGGCGCGCCGGGCCCTCGATGCGCCCGTCGTCGCCGAGCGTGCGCAGCAGCACCTCGAACGAGCACGGCCGCGTCGCGCGGATCGGCACGATCGGCTGGGCGTACAGCCGCAGCCGCTCGACCGGCAGCCGCGTCTTGAGCAGCGAGCCGAGCCGCACGACCTCGCGCAGCTCGTCCAGGGCCTTGGCATCGGGGCGCACCGCGGTGATCCGCGCGCGGCCGCCGCGCTTGCTGCGCGCGCAGGCCTCGTCGGCCAGCGCCAGCGCCTCGCGGGTGCGCATCGGCGCGGCCACCTCCACGACGCCCAGGCTCGCCTCCACCGACAGCCGCAGGCCGTCGCCGAGGAAGGGCGAGGAGGTCAGCGCCTCCAGCATCTCGACCGCCACCCGATGGGCCGAATCCAGGTCGTGGCCGGGCAGCAGCGCGACGTACTCGTCGCCGCCGATCCGCGCGAGCGCGGCGTCCTCGGGCAGCACCGCATCGAGCCGCTCGGCGACCTCGACCACCACCGCATCGCCCACGCCATGGCCGAACACGTCGTTGATCGCCTTGAAGCGGTCGAGGTCGATGTACACGAGGGCGGCCGGACCGGACGCCTCGCCCGCCAGCAGTCCGTCGAGCGCACGCTCGAGGCCGCGGCGGTTGAGCCGCTCGGTCAGCACGTCGTGGTGGGCCATGTACTCGAGCGACTCGGTCATGCGGCTGCGCTCGGACACGTCGACCAGCGAGATCTCGACCGCGTCGCCGACCGCCGAGGCATCGACCGTCCAGACCCGCTGGGCGTCGCCGGCGCCGGCGCGCAGCTCGACCCGGTGCAGGCCGCGGCGCGCCACCTCGGCGAGCAGCGAGGCGGCCTGCGCCTCGCCCATCACCATCGCGAGCGTGTTGACCCGGCCCTTGCGCAGCCGGTCGGCGAAGCCGATGTCGGCCCGGTCGTTCCAGCGCAGCACGGTGCCCGACGCGTCCGTCGAGACCAGCGCGACCGGGGCGCTGTAGTAGAGGTGGCGATAGTGGCGCGCGGACTCGATCGCCCGACGGTGGGCGTCGCCGAC
>JAIYAG010000291.1 GCA_027489195.1 Burkholderiales bacterium
CAGCGCGCCGATCTCCTCGGCCTTGCCGCGGCCGATGTACAGCTTGGGATCGGGGCGCGGACGGTGGCAGATCACCCGCTCGGCGACCTCGTGGCCGGCGGAGACGGCCAATGCGGCCAGCTCGTCGAGAGAGGCCGGATCGACCCGCTCGCGGCCGAGGGCCACCCGGACGAGGAGGACCGGGGAGCGGGTGTCTTCGGGCGAGGCGTTCAGCTTTCCGTGCTTTCTTGTTGGAAGTTGACGGCGCGGGCCGGGACGACCGTGGAGATCGCGTGCTTGTAGACCATCTGCGTGACGGTGTTCTTCAGCAGCACCACGTACTGGTCGAACGACTCGATCTGACCCTGCAGCTTGATGCCGTTCACGAGATAGATCGAGACCGGCACGTGATCCTTGCGGAGGAGGTTGAGGAAGGGGTCTTGTAGAAGTTGCCCTTTGTTGTTGCTCATTGCAGCTCCGGCTCTGTTCGCTTTTGTAATGGGGGCGTGATGCCGGGGTTCAACCCCCGACTGGGGATCGGCCCCGTCGACCGACTGTACCGGAAATGCGGGGCGCTTCGCCAGCCGACCCCGGGCGCGGCGCGACGGGCTCCGCCGTCAGCGCGCGTAGGGGTTTGCCGAGGTCCGGAACTCGACCCGCAGCGGCGTGCCCTGCAGCGAGAAGGTGTCGCGGAACCAGCCCTCGAGGTAGCGCCGGTAGCTGTCCGACACCCGGTCGAGTGCGTTGCCGTGGATCACCACGACAGGCGGATTCTGGCCGCCCTGGTGGGCATAGCGCATCTTGGGACGGATCGGTCCGCGTCGGGGCGGCTGCTGGCGCTCGACCGCCTCCTGGAGCGCCCGCGTGAGCCGCGGCGTCGACAGCTTGGCGGTCGCGGCGGCATAGGCCTCGTTGACCGAGCGCATCAGTGCGCCGACGCCCTTGCCCTCGGTCGCAGTGAGGTAATGGGTGCGCGCGAAGCCGAGGAAACCGAGCTTGCGATCGATCTCGAGCTTGAGCCGCTCGCGCCGGTATTCGTCGGCGAGGTCCCACTTGTTGACGCCCACCACCACGGCACGACCGGCCTCGAGCAGGAAGCCGGCGATGTGCGCGTCCTGGTCGGCGATGTCCTGCGATGCATCGAGCATCAGCACGCAGACGTGGCTGTCCTCGATCGCCTGAAGGGTCTTGACCACCGAGAACTTCTCGATGACGTCGGTGACCTTGCCGCGGCGGCGCACGCCCGCGGTGTCGACCAGCGTGTAGAACCGGCCATTGCGCTCGAAATCGGCCGAGACCGCATCGCGCGTGGTGCCCGGCTGGTCGAAGGCGATCATCCGCTCCTCGCCGGGCAGCGTGTTGATCAGCGTCGACTTGCCGGCGTTCGGACGGCCCACGACCGCGATCCGCATGCGCTTGGCGTACGGCTTGGCTTCGACGGCGGCGCCCTCGCCTTCCGGCGCGTCCGCGGCCGCGAGCTCGGCTTCGGTGGGCGGGGGCGGCACCTCGAACTCGGGCGCCGCCTCGTCGGGCGCCGCGGCCGATGCATCGGCGGCCTCGGGCAGCACGAGCTCGATCAGCTCGCGCACGCCATCGCCATGGGCGGCCGACACGGTGTACGGCTGGCCGAGCCCGAGCGACCAGAAATCGGCCGCGGCGGTGGCGCTGGGCATGCCTTCGGTCTTGTTGACCGCCAGCACGACCTTGGCCGCGGTGCGGCGCAGCTCGTTGGCGATGTCACGGTCGCGCGCCGCCATGCCCTCGCGGCCGTCGACGACGAAGATCACCAGGTCGGCCTCGATGACCGCCTGACGGGTCTGGCGCGCCATCTCGGCCGAGATCCCGGTCTTGGCGACCGGCTCGAAGCCGCCGGTGTCGATGACGATGAAGCGGCGTTCGCCGAGCCGGCCCTGGCCGTAGTGGCGGTCTCGGGTCAGGCCGGGGATGTCGGCGACGAGCGCGGCTCGACTGCGCGTGAGGCGGTTGAAGAGCGTCGACTTGCCCACGTTGGGGCGGCCGACGAGTGCGACGACCGGAGGCGGCCCGCCTTCGCGTCGTTCGTAGAGGTCGTTCACGGTGTCCTGAATGCGTAGAGGCCGCCGCCGGAGGTCTGGACCACCAGCAGGGCGCCGACCGCGGCCGGCGGCGCGACGATCGGCTTGCCGTCGGTGCGGCTGACGGCGGCGAGTGCGCCCTCGGTACGCGACAGCCAGAGCACGTTGCCTTCGAGGTCGCCGAGCGCGACGACGCTGCCGACGATGAGGGGCGCGGACAGGCGGCGGCGCTGGAAGGCCTTGGCCTGCCAGCCCGGCGCACCGCTCCGGTCGAAGGCATGCACGACGTCGTCGGCGTCGGGCGCCACCACGCCGCGCGTGTCGACATCGAGGCCCACGGCCGAGGAGAAGTCGCGCAGCCAGACCGGTCCGCCGCTCGCCAGATCGACGCAGCCGATGCGGCCCTGGTAGGTCGCGGCACACAGCTCGCGACCGATGATCAGCGGCGAGCCGACCACGTCGGCGATGCGCTCGAGCTCGGTCGTGCCGCGCGGCTGGGACAGCGGCACGTCCCAGCGCGGCGCGCCGTTCTGCAGCGCCAGCGCGACCAGGCGCCCGCCGGGCATGCCGACGAAGGCGGCACCCGGAATCATCGCGACGCCGCCGGAGTTGCGCAGCACGAGCGGCGGGTTCTGCCGCTGGAACGCCCAGCGCCGGCGGCCGCTGTCGGCTTCGAAGGCGAGGACGCGGTTGTCGGTGGTGCGCACCAGCACCACCCCGTCGGCCACCGCCGGCGCGGTGACGACCTCGCCGTTGGCCGGCGCGGTCCAGCGCGTGCGGCCCTGCTCGTCGAGCGCGACCACCGTCCCGTCGCGGGCGGCGACGACCGTGGTCGCCCCATCGGTGCCGACACCCGCGGTCAGCGGCTTGCCGACCGACACCCGCCAGACGGGCCGGCCGGTGTCGAGGTTCAGGCGTGCCACCGTGCCGTCCTGCGCCGCGGCCCAGACCGAGTCGCCGATGGCGACCGGCGCGAAGCCGATGCCCGAGCGCCCGCCCAGCGAGGCGTTCCAGGCCGGCACGATGCGCACGGCGTTCGACGGCACGGGCAGCGGGTCGGGCGGCGTGCGGCTCGAGCCGAAGAGCGAGCAGGCGCCCAGCGCTGCGATGGCGGCTCCGGCGATCGCTGCCCGGCGCAGTCGGGACATCGGCACGTCAGGCTCCCCCGAGCGCATCGAGCTTCATCTGCACCAGCGGCCGCGTCGCCGCGTTGGCGGCGAGCTTCTCGAGCGCGAGCTTGTAGGCGGCCCGCGCCTCGTCGCGCTTGCCCTGCGCGACGAGCAGGTCCCCGCGCCGGTCGGCGAAGGCGCCCGCGAACGGTCCGCTCGCGTCGGCGGGCAGCAGCTTGAGCCCCTCGTCGTAGGCCTTCTCGTCGAGCAGGATCCCGGACAGCCGCAGGCGGGCCAGCGCGACATGCTCGGGATCCTTGGCGTGATCGACCGCCCACTGCAGGGGCGCCTTGGCAGCCTTGAGATCGCCGGCGTCGTGATACGCCCGCGCGGCGAGCAACGCGCCCATCGAGCCGTACACCGTGCCCGAGTACTTCTCGAACAGCGGTCCCGAGGTCTGCTTGACCTTGCCGACGTCCTTCTTCTCGACCGCGTCGCGCAGCTGGTCGTAGAGCACCGAGGCCTCGACCGACTGCTTCTGCTGCCACCAGCCCCAGGCGCGCCAGCCGGCGACCGCGAGCAGCGCGACGGTGAGCAGCGTGAGCAGCAGGTTGCCGTACTTGGCCCAGAACGCCTTGAACGCGTCGAGCTGGTCCTGTTCCTGGAGATCGTAGGCCATCGGCCCTCCGGCGAGATCGGGGTGGACGGTCGGGCTCAGTCGCCGGTGGCGACGAGCGCATCGACCAGATAATCGGGAAGCCCGTCGAGCGGCACGGACTCCTGCTTGCCGGCGCCGCGCTCGCCGTCGGCGCCGCGCAGCGACTTGACCGTGGCGGTGCGGGCCGCGGCCTCGTCGTCGCCGATGACGACCGCGAACTCGGCGCCGCTGGCGTCGGCGCGCTTGAACTGCGCCTTGAACGCCCCGCCGCCGGCGTTCAGGACCACGTCGAGGCCGGCGCTGCGCAGGCCCTCGGCCACCGTGAAGGCGACCGTGCGCGCCGCGTCGCCCTGATGGACGACGTAGACGTCGCAGCTCGGTCCGGACACCGCCTCGCCGCTCTCGCGCATCAGCTCGAGCAGCCGCTCGACGCCGATCGCGAAACCGCAGGACGGTGCGGCCTTGCCGCCGAGCATCTCGACCAGCGGGTCGTAGCGCCCGCCCCCGCAGACGGTGCCCTGTGCGCCGAGCCGGTCGGTGACCCACTCGAACACGGTGCGGTTGTAGTAGTCGAGGCCGCGGACCAGCCGCGGATTGATGCGGAACGGAATGCCGACCGCACGCAGCAGCGACTGCACGCCCTCGAAGTGCTCGCGCGACGCCTCGCCGAGGAAGTCGGCAAGCCTGGGGGCGCCCTCGACCAGCGCCTGCATCGCGGGATTCTTGGTGTCGAGGATGCGCAGCGGGTTCGAGTGCAGGCGGCGCTGCGCATCGGCATCGAGCTGCGCCGCGTTCGCCTCGAAGTAGGCGATCAGCGCCTCGCGGTGGCCGCGCCGCTCCGCCGGGTCACCGATCGAGTTGAGCTCGAGGCGGATGTCCTGCAGGCCGAGGTCGTCCCACAGGCGCTGGCACATGGTGATCACCTCGGCATCGATGTCCGGGCCCGCGAACCCGAGCGCCTCGATGCCGATCTGGTGGAACTGCCGGTAGCGGCCGCGCTGCGGACGCTCGTGACGGAACATCGGCCCGGTGTACCAGAGCCGCTTGGGTCCGTCGTAGAGCAGGTTGTGCTCGATCGCGGCACGCACGACACCGGCCGTGTTCTCGGGGCGCAGCGTCAGGTGCTCGCCGTTGAGCGCGTCCTCGAAGGAGTACATCTCCTTCTCGACGATGTCGGTGACCTCGCCGATGCCGCGCCGGAAGAGCGCCGTGTGCTCGACGATCGGCGTGCGGATCTGACGGTACCCGTAGCCGCGCGCCCAGTGCGCGACCACCTGCTCGAGCCGCTCCCAGCGCTCGCTGTCGCCGGGCAGCAGGTCGTTCATGCCCTTCACGCCGGACAGGCGTTCGGCCTTGCGGGGGGCGGGCACGGCGGACTCGGAGGCGAAGGAGGCTTCGTCGGACATTGAGGTTCGGTCGGAACGGGACGGACGGCGCGGACGGGCAGGCGCCGCTCAGGACGGCTGGTCGGCGGTGGCGACGAGGCGGCCGTAGCGGCGGTGCACGTAGGCCTCGACGATCGCCTGGAACTCTTCGGCGATGCGATCGCCCTTGAGGGTGACGGTGCGCTCGCCGTCGACGAACACCGGCGCGACCGGGGCCTCGTCGGCGCCCGGCAGCGAGATGCCGACGTCGGCGTGCTTGGATTCGCCCGGGCCGTTCACGACACAGCCCATCACCGCCACCTGCATCGACTCGACGCCGGGATACGAGGCCTTCCAGACCGGCATCTGCGAGCGCAGGAAGGACTGGATGCTCTCGGCGAGCTCCTGGAAGAACGTGCTGCTGGTGCGTCCGCAGCCCGGGCAGGCGATGACCAGCGGCGTGAACGCGCGCAGCCCCATCGTCTGCAGGATCTCCTGGGCGACGATCACTTCGCGCGTGCGGTCGCCGCCGGGCTCGGGCGTGAGCGACACGCGGATGGTGTCGCCGATGCCTTCCTGCAGCAGCACCGACAGCGCCGCGGTCGAGGCGACGATGCCCTTGCTGCCCATGCCGGCCTCGGTCAGGCCGACGTGCAGCGGATAGTCGCAGCGCCGCGCGAGTTCGCGATAGACCGCGACCACATCCTGCACGTTCGAGACCTTGGCGGACAGGATGATGCGGTCGCCCGGCATGCCGAGGGACTCGGCCAGCCTCGCGCTCTCGATCGCCGAGACGACCAGCGCCTCGCGCATGACCTGCGAGGCCTCCCAGGGCCGCGCCCGGCGGGCGTTCTCGTCCATCATCCGCGCGAGCACCGACTGGTCGAGACTGCCCCAGTTCACGCCGATGCGCACCGGCTTGGCATGCAGGTTCGCGACCTCGATCATCTGCGAGAAGTTGCCGTCGCGCCGACTGCCCGCGCCGACGTTGCCGGGGTTGATCCGGTACTTGGACAGCGCGCGCGCGCACTCCGGGTACTGGGTCAGCAGCTTGTGGCCGTTGTAGTGGAAGTCGCCCACCAGCGGCGCATCGACCCCCATCCG
>JAIYAG010000131.1 GCA_027489195.1 Burkholderiales bacterium
GTCTTGCCCTTGAGCTCGGCGGCGCTCCGGATCGGACTGCCTTTCCTGACCCAGACGCCGCCGCCTTCGCCCGCCGGCGACGCGTGCAGCGCCGCCGACAGGATCCGCAGGTCGAGGCCGCGGGAGACGGCGGTCGGCACGCCGATCACGGCCGTCATGATCACGTCGTACTGCTTGGTCGCCGTCGCCTGCAGCAGCTGCGGGATGAGCAGGCCGGTGGCCTCGACCTCGATCAGGTCCGAGCGCACCTTGCCGTTGCGGATCGCCCAGAGCGCCGATTCGTAGGCCGGGTCGAGCAGGTAGCCGTAGCTGACCTTCTGTTTGGCCTGCGCGCGCAGCGAGGGCGCGGCGATCGCCGCGGGCGCGGCAGCCAGGAATTGACGGCGCTTCATGCGGTGGGTTCCTCTGGGTCGGTGTCGGACGGCGCCTCGAGCGAGGCGAACAGGCGGTTCAGGTGCTCGCGCAGCCGGGCGAGGCGAGGGTCGTCGGCGAGCCGACGCGGCCGCGCCGCATCGACCGCGATCGTCTCCAGCACCCGCGTGGGCTTGTTCGACAGCAGGACGATGCGGTCGGCCAGCGTCAGCGCCTCGTCGATGTCATGGGTGACGAACAGCACCGTGCGGCCGGTGTGCTGCCAGATCCGCTCGATCTCGGCACGCAGCCGCCTGCGCGTGTTGGGGTCGAGCGCCGAGAACGGCTCGTCCATCAGCACGATCGACGGCTCGACCGCGAGGGCGCGCGCGATCGCGACGCGCTGGCGCTCTCCGCCCGACAGCATCGACGGGTACTTGCCTGCCGCGTCGGCGAGTCCGACCATCGCCAGCAGCGCACGCGCCGCGGGTTCGCGCCGGCGCGCCTCGGCGCGCCCGAAGCGCAGCTCCGCGCCGAGCATCACGTTGCGCAGCGCATCGCGCCACGGCGCGAGCCGCGGCGACTGGAACACGAAGGCGACCTCGCTCCACGCATCGCGTGGCGCGCGCCCGTCGACCCGCACCGTCCCCGAGTCGGGCGCGAGCAGGTCGCCGATCATGCGCAGCGAGGTCGACTTGCCGCAGCCCGAGGGGCCGAGCAGGCAGACGAACTCGCCGCGTCCGACCGTGAAGTCGAGGCCGTCGTAGAGCGTCTCGCCGCCGAACTTCAGGCGCACGCCTTCGAACGCGATCGCGTCGCCCGCAGCGGCGCGCGGTGCGTCCGAGGCGGGGCCGGTCACGGCCAGTACCGCCAGCGGCGCCGGCCCGCCGGATCGGCCTCGAGCCGGCACTGTGCGTCGAGCAGCATCGTCGCGCCGTCGGCACCGTGCGTCGCCCAGCCGGGCAGGCCGGCGTGCGAGGGGTCCCCGGTGCGGGCGAACGCGACCCAGGCATCGCGCATCCGCGCCGCGAGCGAGGCGAGCGTCCGCGGATCGGCGCCGGCCAGCATCGGCGCGGGCCAGTCGGCGACGGTGTCGAACATGAAGGGCAGTTCGATGCAGTGACACGCGCCGAAGGCGTTGCCGGGCGCGGCGAAGTCGAAGCGGTACACGTGCGCCGGACGCCCCAGGGCCGCGAGCCGCTCGGCGAAGGCCAGCAGGCCGGCGCCGAACGATGCGTCGCCGAGCATCGCGCCGAGCAGGCCCGAGGTTCCGGGCAGGTGCGTGCGCTGACGGTATTCGGCGATCGCCTCGTCGGCGGCGTCGCCGAAATGTCGCGTGAAGACCCCGCGCACCGTGGCGTCGGAGGCCGCCGCCATGTCGGGAGACGGGCTGAAGAACGCCGCCATCTCGTCGCGGGTCCAGCCGAGCATGAGGTCATGGCGCGTCGCGCCCGCGACCGCCGCGCCGATCACGTCGTCGCCGAGCAGCTCGTGGTCGGCGACCGGGATGAACGGCGGCACGGTGCTCGCGAAGGCCACCATCGAGCGGGCCACCGCGACCTGCGCGGCGTTGATCCGCTCGAACGGCACCTCGCGCCAGTCGCTCGCGTCGGAGAGGCCCAGCTCGCGCTGCATGGCCTCGCCGATCTTCGCGGCATCGGCGCGCGAGCGCAGCATCCGGCCGAACGGGGCGCTCTGCACGATCGCCCTGCGGAAATGCGGACGAGCCTTCGGCGAGCCGAGCATCGCGAGCACCGACAGGCCGCCGGCGGACTGGCCTGCGACGGTGATGTTTTCCGGATCGCCGCCGAACGCCTCGATCTCGCGGGCGACCCAGGCGAGCGCGGCGAACTGGTCGTGCAGGCCGAGATTCGGGGGCGCGACGCCGGGCAGGTGCATGAAGCCGAGCGCGCCGAGCCGGTGGTTGACACCGACGACCACCGTGTCGCCGTGCCGCGCCAGGGCGGCGCCCGAGTACCAGGGCAGCGAGCCGGCGCCGGTCCAGAACGCGCCACCGTGCAGGAACACGATCACCGGCCGACGGGCGCCGTCGGGGGCGGGTGTCGAGATGGTCAGCGTCAGGCAGTCCTCGGACTGCGGCAGGTCGAAGTCGCCCATCGCCGCGCGCAGGCGCGACGGCGGCTGAGGCGCGATCGGACCGTCGCGGGTCGCGTCGCGCTCGCCGGTCCACGGCTCGGGCGCCTCGGGCAGCGCGAAGCGTCGGGCCCCGACGGGCGGCGCCGCATAGGGCACGGCGCGGAAGGTGCACACGTCGGACTCGACCGCGCCTCGCAGCACGCCCAGGGACGTCCGGGCAACGGGAACTGGACTCATCGCTTGGGCGCTCGCCACGTCTCGGTGGCCCAATCTACCCGCCCGGAATGGGTGGCGCAAACGCGCCTGCCGCAGGCCGGAACCGCGTCACCGGGGCCTCGTCTCACCTGCCCGGTGCCGGGCGGGTCGCGGGCTCGCGACGAGCGTGCGAGGCGGCCCGACGAGCGGGCCCGACGCTTCGGCGTGCGCTCGCATACTCCGTGGACATCGGTCACGGGCCAGGGCCCGCGTCGATCGCCCACCGCTCGCGCCCGTTCCGGCCTCGCGCCGGCCCTCACCCGACAGGACTCTCGGATGAACCGGACATCTCGTGTCGCCACCTCGCTGTGTGTCCTGTCGCTGCTCGCGGCCTGCCGGATCGGCGACGTCTGGCCCTTCGGCTCGAGCGCCTCGACGACGCCGTTCCCGGTGAAGCAGGCGATCTCCGGCTTCCTGTCCGACGGGCTCGATCGGTCGCTGTCCGCCTCGGGCACCATCGCCCGAGGGAACGAGTCGGTCAAGTTCAGCGGTCAGGTCAACTACTCGGTCAAGCGCGCGGTACCCGCGACCTTCGGCGGCACGCCCGCGCTGATGGTGGCCGACACGTTCGGGGGCACCTTCTCGGTGAGCGGGCAGCCGATCGAGGTCGGCACCACCGGCGTGATCTACCTGAACGCCGGCCACGACCTGATCGGCGATTCCGCGGCCGGACGCTACTGCGTCGCCGATGCCCCGGGGGTCATTCCGGCTGCGGTGACGGCGGGGCAGTCGGGCACGCTCGCGTCGTACACCTGCTATACCAGCAACCAGCGCGCGAGTCGCGCGGGCACGAGAACCGACAACTGGTTCGCGTCCGCCGGACCTCGGTCGGGCACCCTGAAGTTCAGGGTCGTCAGCGTGTCGACGGACGACACCGGCGAGACGATCGGGACCGCGTCGAAGACCTATCTGATCCGGGGCGACGGCTCGCTGTCGATCAGCGAGATCCAGATCGTCGCGACCCAGCAGGGCATCACGACCCGGCTCACCGCGAACTAGCGCCCGGGCGGTCCGTCGCGGGCCGACCCGACGACGATCGCCGTGCCGATGCGCACGCCGAACAGGGTGTCCGACGAACGGCACCTGCGCCGCCGCGACAGGGCCGACCGCCGGATGACTGTGACGGAAGCACGGTCGGTCGCACGAATACCGGCAGTTTTCCCCTGTTTCGTCGCGCCTCGCCATGGCGCCGTTGGCTGCACCATCCGTTGGCGCCCTGCCGAGATGGATGGACTCGTGACGAACCCGCATCACCACCGCTCCGACCCTGGACCGTTCCGGTCCGGGCCCGTATCGAGAAACCAGGACCACGGCTCGCTGTCATGAGATTCCTGATCGTTGACGACTTTTCGACGATGCGACGCATCGTCCGTGGCCTGCTCAAGGAGATGGGCCACCTGGATTGCGACGAGGCCGAAGACGGCGCGGTGGCGATCACCAAGCTGCGCAACGGCCGGTTCGACTTCGTCGTGACCGACATCAACATGCCGAACATGAACGGCTTCGAGCTGCTGGAGGCGATCCGAACGGATGCGTCGCTGCAGACGCTGCCCGTGCTGATGGTGACCGCCGAGGCCCGCAAGGAGGACATCGTCCGCGCAGCGCAGCTGCGTGCCTCGGGGTACATCGTCAAGCCCTTCTCGAAGGCGACGCTCGAGGAAAAGGTCTCCAAGATCATGGGCCAGGTCAAGGCCTGAACGTACGCCGCACTCAAGACGACGACATGGAACACGACGACCTCGAAGCCCTGTTCGAAGCGACCCGCGCGGAAGCCGAGCGATCGGTCACAGCCCTGGCGGAGCCGCCTCCCGCGCCCCCCGCGCCGGCCGCACGGCCGTCCGCGCCCGCGCCGGTCGCTGCACCGGCCGCCATCATCCCGATCGCCGTCGAGCATCCGCCCGAGAGCTGCCCGAACGCCGATCCCGACGGCATCTGCCGCAACTGCACCTGCGGCAGCGCGCGCGACCTGCGCGACCGGGTCGGCCGCCTGACGCGAGAGCTGCACGAGAGCCTGCAGGAACTGCGGCTCGACAGCACGCTCGCCGACATGGCGAACGAGATCCCCGATGCGCGCAACCGCCTCAAGTACGTCACCGAGATGTGCGAGCGCAGCGCCCAGAAGGTGCGCGACACCCTCGACGAGCTGTCGCCGCTGCAGGAGGCCGAGCGTGACGGTTCGCAGGCGCTGCATGCGCGCTGGAGCCGCATGCTCGACGAGAAGCGCCGTCCCGAGGAGGGCTACATGGCGCTCTTCGAGGCGACCCGCGTGCACCTGTCGGAGAGCGTGGCGCGTGCCGAGCGCACGGCGAGCCTGCACAGCGACATCATGATGGCGCAGGACTTCCAGGACCTGACCGGCCAGGTGTGCCGCAAGATCGAGGGCATCACCGAGCGGATCGAGCAGAAGCTGCTGAAGCTGCTGATCGACACCGCGCCGGAAGACCACCGTGCGCGCCACCAGGAGATGCTCGAGGGCCCGCAGGTGGTGGCCGGCCGCAGCGACGCCGTGACCACGCAGGGCGAGGTCGACGACCTGCTGAGCTCGCTCGGGTTCTAGACAGGCCGAGCGGCCCCGGCTCCGGGGCCGCGGCCGGGGCTCAGCGCGGCGAGCGCCGCGCGAGCCGCTCCAGGTTGGCCGCGAAGGCCGCCTCGAACGCTGCGTCGTGGGCCGACTGTCCGCGCGTCGCCTGCAGCAAGGCTCCCAGCACGCGGACGCGCCGCTCGATGAACGCACGCCTGGGATCGGCTTCGCCGGCGAACAGGTGCCGATACTCGAGCCAGACCAGCTCGGTCCAGGTGTCGAAACGCACCGGCGGGTCGCCGAGCGTGGCGAGATCGAGCGCGATCACCACCGCCGAATCGGCCGATCCCGGTCGGTGTCCGGCGGTGTCGCGGATCATCGCGCAGGCGTGCTCGACCTCGTCGACCGGCAGGTCCGCTCGCCCGTGCGCCGCCTGCCTCAGCAGCAGGGCCGACAGCGCCTCGTTGCTCCCTGCCTCCGCGCCCGCCACGTAGACCGCGTCGTGGAACAGCAGCGCCAGCACCTGCGCGCGCGTCAGCGACAGGCCCAGGGCTGCGGCCCGTGCGAACACGTCGTGCACGTGCCATGACGCGTGGTAGTGACGCTGCGGCTCGGCGTAGCGGGCCAGCGTCGCATCGACGAGGTCGGCATCGATCCCGGCCGTGGCGGTCGCGGCGCGCAGCGCCCGATCGTCGGGCAAGGGCACCGGCACGAAGCGGGGCCGCGCGTCGCCGTCGAGCGCGCTGACCGTCTCGACGAACGACTCGAGCGGGCGGGTCCATGCCCGACGCGCCGGATCGGCGAGCGGGCGGTAGACCACGTCGGCCTGGCCGTCGGCCTCGCGCACGGCCAGTGCCTCGATCCGGTACAGGCCGCCCTTCCAGTGCTGGACGAGCGTGCCGGGGGGAAGGTCGGCGGCGGTGAGGGGGCGCATCCGGCGATTGTCGCGGAATCGATGCTGCCGTGCGAACCCGCACACGGGAGACCGTTCGTCGGTCGGCGATGTGACAAGTTGCCATGACGCGTGACCGACCCGCGGCGACCCTGCGGTTCGTCCCCGGTCCCGTCCATGCCAGCCATCGCCCTCACGCCGCCGTTCGTCCGCCTCGCCGTGTCGATCCTCGTGGCGTGTGCGGCGCTGCCGTCCGCCGCCGTGGTCCCGACGAGCGGCGATCGGACCGTGCCGCTGGCCTCCGAGGCGGCACTGTCCTGGCCGGCCCTGCGGGTGGGCGCGCCCGCCGCCTGGACGCTCGGGGCGAGCGGCAGCGGCGTCGTCGTCGCCATCGTCGACTCGGGCGTGCGTGCGACCCATCTGGAATTCTCCGGCCGGATGCTGCAGGGCTGGGATGCGACCGGTCGCAGCCTCGTTCCCACCGACGGCGTGGGGCACGGCACCCATGTCGCCGGCCTGCTCGCCGCCGCCCGCGACGGTGCGGGCATGGCGGGGGTCGCGCCCGGGGCATCGATCCTGCCGGTGCGCGTGTTCACCGACGGCGCGGCGAGCGACGCGGTGCTGTCGGCCGGCGTGCGCTGGGCGGCGGCGCGCTCCGGCATCCTGAACCTGAGCCTGACCTCGCCCGCGCCGATCGCGGGACCGGCGATCCGTGAGGCGGTGAACGGCGGCGCGCTGGTGGTGATCGCGGCCGGCAACCGCGGTGCCGCGAACCCCGACTGGCCCGCACGGTTCGCCCGCGAGGCCTGGGCGAACGGCCCCTCGGTGGCGGGTGCGGTCATCGCAGTGGGCGCGGTCGATTCGGCCAACCGCATCGCGGACTTCTCGAACCGTGCGGGCGACACCGCCGCGTGGTACCTGGTCGCGCCGGGCGTGGCGCTGCTGTCCGCATCGGCCGACGGCGACGCGTCCTATGCACGCCTGTCGGGCACCTCGATGGCCGCGCCTGCGGTGTCGGGCGCGGCCGCGCTGCTGCAGTCACGGTGGCCGCGACTGAGCGGCGGGGACACCGCGGCGATCCTGCTGGCGACGGCCCGGGACCTCGGCGCCCCGGGCACCGATCCGGTCTACGGCCGCGGCCTGCTCGACGTCGAGGCGGCGCTGCGCCCGGTGGGGGCGCTGAGCACCCTCGGCCCGGCGGGCGAGCGACCGCTGTCGGCCACCGGCCTGCTGACTTCGCCCGCGACGGTGGCGCTCGCGCAGGCGACCGCGCGCTCCGGCCTGTCTGCGGTCGTGCTCGACGCCTACCGTCGCGACTTCACCGCGGACCTGTCGTCGCGCATCGTCGCGCCGCTTCCGATGGCCGTGCAGCGTGCCATCGACGACCTCGATCGCCGGATGGAGCGGCTCGAGCGCATGCTGCCGGGCGAGTCGCGGCTCTCGATGCAGCCGGGCGACTCGTTCGCGCTCACCGGGCGCGACGCGATCGGCGACTACGCGTTCGGCGCGGGCGCGAGGGCACGCGACTGGTTCGGCGTGGCCGCCGGCCTGGACGTGGCCGCGCTCGCCAACCCGTACGCCGCACTCTCGCCGCGCGGCGCGCTGCTCGGTCGCGGCCTGTCGATCGGCGACACCACCCTGAAGGCCGGCCTGCTGGGTGGCTCGGAGTCGGTCACCTCGGGCACCGGCTGGACCTCGGTCTCGGCGACCACCACGGTGATCGAGGCCCAGCGTCGCATCGCACCGGGACTGGCGGCATCGGCGACCTGGACCCGGTCGATGGAGCGGGGCACCTGGCTCGGTGCCATCGGCTCGGGTGCGTTCGCTGCGGCCGACACCGTCCGGACCGATGCGGTCCAGATCGGCGCGACCGCGGTGCTCGCGCCGGGGTGGACGCTGGCCGGCACGCGTTCGTGGGGCCGCACGCCCGGCCACCAGGGGGCGGGGCTGATCGGTTCGGTCGGGACCTCGCTGAGCGATGCGACCTCGCTCGCGCTGGTCCGCCACGGTGCGCTGATGCCCGACGACGCGCTGTCGCTGTCGGTGTCGCAGCCGATGCGCACGCGATCCGGCGAGGCCCGGGCGGTCGTGCAGACCGGTCTCGCGGAAGACGGCTCGGCGCTCCTCGGGGCCACCGCCTACTCGCTCGTGCCGGACGGGCGCGAGCGGATCGCCGAGATCGGTTGGCGGGCGCCGCTCGGTCGCACGTCGAGCCTCGGTGCCGCGGTCGCCCGCCGCTGGCAGCCCAACCACGACTCGCGGGCCGAGGCGGATACGCTGGTCGCACTGCGCTACCGCATGGTGTTCTGAGCTCGGGCGGCGGATGTCGGGCTCCGGCACGGCACGGCTTGTTGGCGCGGCGACGTTGCTGCTATGATCGGCGA
>JAIYAG010000217.1 GCA_027489195.1 Burkholderiales bacterium
CGCGGCTCGACGCGCTGCGCCGGCGCGTGTCCGAGCTCGACGACGCGCCCCGCCTCGCGCCCGATGCGGGCGAGCGGCTGGCGGCATGGCGGCAGTCGCTCGAGGAGTCCGAGCGCGCCTGCGCCGACGCGCTCGCCGAGCGCGAGCGGCTGGCGTCCGCGATCGACCTGCTGCAGCCCTCGCAGCCCCATCTCGATGCCGCCGCCGACATCGTCCTGCTCGGCGCCCGTCTCGACGAGCTCGAGGCGCTGCGCCGCGACCGGCCGGTGCTCGCGGCGACCGAGGAAGCCGCCACCCTCGCGCTGCGCCGGGCCCTGACCGCGATCGATCCCGAAGGCGCTGCGCGGCTCGCGATGCCGGCGCAGCTCGCCGCGCGCGCGGACGGACTGACGCCGCCGCGGGCGGTGGTCACCGAGGCCCGCCGGCTCGCCGCCGCGCGCCGTGCCCTCGACGGCCGGCGCACCGATGCGGCGGCGGCCCGCGAGCTGGCCGAGCGCGCGCTCGAGCGCTCGCACGCCGCACTGCAGGCGGCGCAGGCGCCGGTCGACGGCTCGGAGCTCGCCGCGGCGCTCGAGGCGGTCGCCGCCGACGGCGATCTCGAGCGTCGCGCCGCGACGCTGCGCGCGCGGCTCGACGTCGAGGACGCCGCGCTGGCCGCCCAGGCGTCGGCGCTCGGCGAGCCCGACGTCCGGGCGCTGGCGCGTCTCGCGCTGCCATCGGCGCCCGAGATCGAGCGGGCGGCGCAGGGCGCACGAACGCGGCGCGCCGGTCTCGATGCGCTGCGCGAGCGGATCGACGCGGCGCTCGGCGAGGTCGCGCCGCTGCGCGCGGCGCGCGAGGCCCTCGTCGGGCAGCGGGCGCTGGTGGGCCGCGACGCGCTCCTCGCCGCCCGCGCTGCGCGCGAGGCCCGCCTGCACGAGGCGCGTGGCGCGTCGGACGACGCGCCGCGCGGCCGGGCGTTCGCGGCACTCGAGGCGGCCATCGGCGATGCCGACCGCCTCGCCGATGCGCGCTTCGACGACGCGGCCCGGATCGCAGAGCTCGAGTCCCTCGCGATGCGCATCGCCGCCACCGACGCGCGGATCGCCGCGCAGCGCGAGGCGCTCGTCCAGGCCGAGGCGACCCAGGCCGAGGCCGATCGCGCGTGGCGCGCGCGGCTCGAGGCGGACCGCCTGCCGCCGCTCGAGGCGGCCGACTGGCCGGACCGCATCGCCCGTCACGCCCGCGTGCTCGATGCGCTGCGGGCCCGCGACGCGCTCGCCGTCGAGCTGAATGCGGTCGAGGCGGGCATCGCCCGCCACCTCGGCCTGCTGGACGAGGCCTGGCAGGCGCTGCGGCGCCCGCCTCCCGCACTGCCGACGCTGGCCGGTCGGCTCGCGCACGGCCGAGCGCTGATCGACGAGGCGCGCCTCGCCACCGGCGAGCACCGCCGGCTGAGCGATGCGCACGAGCGCGACCGGCAGGACCTGAGCGCCCGCAGCCTGACGCTCGAGGGGCTCGACGCGGCGCTCGCCGCAGCGGCGCCGGCCTGGGCCGAGGTCGCCATCGCGCTCACGCTCGAGGCCGACGTCGCCTGCGCGGCGCTCGAGGCCCGGCTCGAGGCCTTCGACACGCTGCGCGAGGCGCTCGCGGCCTGGGAAGGGGCCGAGCGCGGGCGACGCATCGCCGACGATCGGCTCGAGGCCTTCCGCGTCGAAGCCGCCGCGCTCGCGCAGCGCCTGGGGGTGGCGGCACCCGCGCGCGACGCGGAGTCCGCGTTCGTCGCCGGCTGCGGCACGGCACTCGCCGAGGCGCAGCAAGCGCGCGAAGTACGCGTGCGGCTGCAGGGCGAGCTGGCGACGCTGCAGACCGGCCTGGCGGCCGCCGGCCGGCGCCGCGAAGAGGCCCTCGCCGGGCTCGAGGCGCTGCGCCGGCAGGCCGGTGTCGGCGATGTCGCGCTGCTGGCCGACGCGGTGCTGCGCAGCGATGCGCGCCGTGCCGCGCTCGGCGAGGCCGAGCGGACCGAGGCCACCGTGCGGGCCGCCACCGGCACGGCCCACGAGCTGCTGCTCGCCGAGGTCGCGGCCTCCGACGAGCCGACATGGCTCGCCGAGCGCGAGGCGCTCGTCCGGTCGATCGCCGAGCAGGCGTCCGGCCGCGATACCGCGCTCGCCGAGCGCACCCGCGCGCAGGCCGCGCTCGATGCGGCGGACGGCGACGGCGCGGCCTCGCGCGCGGCCGAGGCGGTGCGCGAGCGGCTCGCCGCATCGGCGCGGCTGGCGGTCGACGTCGCGCGGCTGCGGCTCGCGCGCGAGCTGCTCGAGCAGGCCGTGCAGCGCCACGCGCAGCGTGTGCAGGGGCCGCTGCTCGCGGCGGCCTCGCGCTGGTTCGCGCGGATCACCGGCGGTCGCTGGGGGGCGCTGCGGCCCGACTGGGCCGGCGACCGGCAGGTGCTGCTCGCCGAGCGCGACGACGGCACGCGGCTGCTGGTGGAGCAGCTGAGCGAGGGCACGGCCGATGCGCTGTTCCTCGCGCTGAGGCTGGCCGCGATCGACGTGCGCCTGGGCGCGGCGCCGCCGGTGCCGCTGCTGCTCGACGACGTGCTGATGACCTTCGACGACGGGCGCGCGGCGCGCACGCTGCAGGGGCTGGCCGAACTCGGCGCGCGCAACCAGGTGGTGTACTTCACGCACCATGCGCACATGGTCGACCTCGCCCGCAGCGTGCTGCCGGCGGGGGCGGTGTCGGTCACCGAGCTGCGCCAGGGGCCGCCCGAGCCCGCGGCCGAGTCCGAGGCGGCCTGAGCGATGGACCGCACCGAGCGCTTCTACCAGATCGACCAGCTGCTGCAGTCGGGCCGTGCGGTGCCGATCGAGCGGTTCCTCGAGTCGCTGTCGGTGTCGCGCGCCACCTTCAAGCGCGACCTCGAGTACATGCGCGACCGGCTGAACGCGCCGATCGAATGGGACCGATTCGAGGGGGGCTACCGCTATGCCGAGCCCTCGGGCGGGCCGGCCTTCGCGCTGCCGGGGCTGTGGTTCAACGCCTCCGAGGCCCATGCGCTGCTGATGATGCAGCAGCTCCTCGCCGAGCTGCAGCCCGGTCTGCTCGGCGCCCAGGTCAGGCCGCTGCAGGCGCGCCTGCGTGCGCTGCTGGGCAGTGCCGACCACAGCGCCGAGGAGGTCGAGCAGCGCGTGCGGATCGTGACCGCGGCGCGCCGCAGGCTCGCCGTCCAGCACTTCGAGACCGTCGCCTCGGCCACGCTCGGGCGGCGCCGGCTGCGCCTGGCCCACTACTCGCGCCAGTCCGACGAGACCACCGAACGCGACGTCTCGCCGCAGCAGCTCGTCTTCTATCGCGAGAACTGGTACCTGGTCGCCTGGTGCCACCTGCGGCAGGACATCCGCAGCTTCTCGATCGACGCCATCGTCCGTGCCGAGCCGCTGGACACCGCTGCCCGTGACGTCGAGCGGGCCGCGCTCGCGGAGGTCATGGAAAGCGGCTACGGCATCTTCTCCGGACGCGAGGTGACCTGGGCGAGCCTGCGGTTCGCGCCCGAGCGGGCGCGCTGGGTCTCGGCCGAGGTCTGGCATCCGCAGCAGCGCGGCCGCTTCGACGAGGCCGGGCGCTGGGTGCTCGAGCTGCCGTACAACGACCCGCGCGAGCTGATGATGGAGGTCCTCAAGCACGGGGCCTCGGTCGAGGTGCTGGCGCCCGAGGCGCTGCGTGATCGGGTCGCCGCCGAGCTCGAGACGGCGCTCGAGGGGTACCGCCGCGCGGCCGCGGCACGCCTGGGGCAGGACAGGCTCGCGCACGACGTGACGGCCGACTGAATCGAGATCCCGGGTCGGGCGCCGCAGCGCCTGGCTCACCTCACGAGCCATCGGCGGCTCATCCTGGACACGTCTTCTCCAGGAGCTTCCCGATGACCCGTCACCCCGTCGCCGCCGCCTCCCGCCCGCTGCTCGCGCTGTTCTCCGATGCCGTGCTCGAGCTGCTCGATCCGTCCGCTCCGCCCGAGCATGCCAGCCGGTCGGCCGCGGGCGGCAGCCGTGGCTATGCCGCGTTCGAGGCGCCGACGTACCAGCGCCGCGGCATCCGCATCGCCGGCCTCGACGATGCGCCGGCCACGGCCACGGTGTCCGGGGCCGTCCCGATCGCTACCCGTTGAAGCACCGCGGTCGTCTCCGACGCGGCGACGGGGCGCCTTCCGGCCGGGAAGGCGCGCCCGGAGGGCATCAGGGCCGGGACGCCTGGAGCGGAATCGCGGCCACGCTCGTCTCGGCCCACGTCGCGAGCTCGTCGAGGAGCTCGGTGACCGCGACGTTCGCGGCCCGTGCCGCACCCTTCGCATCCTGCGAGCCGACGCTGGCGGTACGCGAGAACGTGCGCCGTGCGGCGATCGTGCGGGTGCGCCAGTCGAGCAGCTCCGCGGTGACGGCGAGCCTGAGCAGGCCCGGCGAGACCGAGTCGTCGTGCACCAGCTCGTCGAGCCTCAGGCTGAGCACCTGGTCGCCGCGCACACCGGCCACCGTCTGCGCCACCGCCCTGAACCCGCCCCCCTGCGCGAGCCGCGCCTCGGCGAGCGACACGATCCGGCGCCCCGGCCGCTCGCTCCAGTTCGAGTACTGGTAGTAGGCCCGACCGGCCCCGTCGCGGGTGAAGACGATGCGGTCGCTGTCGAAGAGCGCCTGGGTCGGGCCGTGGGTCAGCAGCAGCGTGCGGTCGACCCGAGGCGGCGTCGAGGCCGATGCCGAGCCGGACCCCACCGCCGGCGGCGGCGCCGGCCGCAGGTCCTCGATCACGTAGAAGTCGAAGCGCGGCGCCGTGCTGGTCAGTGCGCCGCAGCCGGCGAGACCGGCGAGCGGCAGCGCGGCCCACGCGGCGCCTGCGCGCAGCAGCGCACGGCGCGACCGGCCGCCGGTCGCGCTGCCGCTGCCCGCGCGGTGCCCCGGATCGAGACCGGCATCGCAGCCCCCATCGCAGCGCCCATCGCAGCCGTCATCGCCGCCGTCGCCGCACACGGTGCCCGTCCTCATCGCCGATCCTCCTCGCCCGGACCCATCTGCCGGGTGCTCGGGCCGAGCAGCACCGCCTTCGGATCCTGCAGCCGGTCGAGGGTGCGCGTGATCAGCTCGACGCTCGAGCGCAGCTCCTCGCTGGTCGCGCGCAGCTCGTGCACGCCGATGTCGACCGCATCGTCGGCCCGTCGGGCCAGGCCGCCGGTGTCGCGCTCGAGCCGCTGCACGGCCGAGAGCAGCTCGCGCTCGAGCGACTGGCTGCTGCGCGTGAACTCGCGCAGCGTGGTCTGCGCCTCGCGCAGCGCCTCGCCCGCGTTGCGCCCGACGGGCTCGACGGTGGTCGCCACGCGATCGACCGCCTGCGAGATCTCGCGGCTCGAGCGTGCGAACGCATCGGCCGTGCGGCGCACGCTCTTCGCGGTGTCGTCGAGCGAGTCGAGCCGCTTGCTCAGCCCGGCGGACAGGTCGCGCACCGCGGTCAGCGCGTCGGCCACGGCCTGCTGGTTCTGCGGACCGAGCACGCGGTTCAGGTTGTCGAGCGCGGTGTCGGCCTGCACCGCGAGCCGGCTGACCGCGTCGGCGATCTGATCGAGGTTCGAGGTGCCCTCGGGGATGATCGGATAGCGCTCGCCGGCGATCACCGCGACCAGCTCGGGGCCGGGCGTGCCGGGCGTCTCGAGGTTGATCCGCGCGATGCCGGTGAGGACGTTGCGGGCGACGACCGCGGTGGTGTTCTCGCTGACCGGGGTCTCGCGCGCGACGCGCACCTTGACCGCCACCCGGTTGATGTTGGCGCGCGCGATCGTGTAGTCCTCGACGCGGCCGACCTTCACGCCGCGCATGTTCACGTCGCCGCCGATCTGCAGGCCCTCGAGCGACTGGCGCTCGAAGTACACCGTGTAGAACCGGTAGTCGGAGGCACGGCCCGAGCTGGTGAGCCAGACGAACACCCCGATCGCGGCGACGATCAGCGCCAGCAGCACGGCGCCGATCATGGTGTATCGGGCTTCAGGCTCCATCGCGCTTCACGGGGGCGGCCGGGTCGGAGGGGGAGGGCACGGCCGGGGAGGCGCGCGACGAGAAGTACGATTGTATCCACGGGTCGTCGACGCGAACGACCTCGTCGAGCGTTCCGTCGGCGATCACGCGGCCGCGGCCGAGCACCACGACCCGCCGTGCGATGCCGAACAGCGTGTCGAGGTCGTGCGTCACCACCAGCACGGTGATGCCCAGATCACGGTTCAGGAACGCGAGCAGCGCGTCGAACGCGCGCGCGGTGATCGGGTCCAGGCCCGATGTCGGCTCGTCGAGGAACAGCACCTCGGGCTCGAGGGCGAGCGCGCGCGCGATCGCCGCGCGCTTCCTCATGCCGCCCGAGAGCTGGCTCGGCAGCTTGGCGCCGGCGTCGGGCGGCAGCCCGGCGAGCGCGAGCCGCAGCCGAACCAGCTGATCGACGATCGCCTCGGGCAGGTCGAGGTGCTCGCGCAGCGGCGTCGCGACGTTGGTGGCGACGTCGAGCGAGGAGAACAGCGCGCCCTCCTGGAACATCATCCCGAAGCGTCGCCGCACGGCTGCGAGCGCGGCCTGCGGCGCGCGCCAGACGTCGGTCCCGAGCAGCCTCACCTCGCCCGCATCGGGCCGGTGCAGCCCGATGATCTCGCGCAGCAGGACCGACTTGCCGCTGCCGCTGCCGCCGATCAGTGCCACCAGGTCGCCGCGGCGCACGTCGAGGTCGAGGCCGTCGTGCACCACCTGGCTGCCGAAGCGCGTGGTGACGCCACGCAGCTCGACCACGGTCTCGACGGGTGCGGCATCGCCGTCGCGCGCCGTCGAGGCCGTGCCCGCCGGGCTCGCGCTCACCAGCCCATCCTCTGCAGCAGCACGGCGAACACCGCGTCGAGCACGATCACCGCGACGATGCCCTGCACGACGGTGGAGGTGGTGTTGATGCCGATGGACCGGGTGTCGCGGTCGACGTCCATCCCCATCCGGCAGCCGATCACCGCGATCGCGAGGGCGAAGAACGGGGCCTTGCCCAGCCCGATCAGGTAATGCGACGGGTCGAGCGCGACATGCAGCCGCTCGACGAAGGTGTGCGGCGTGACGTCGAGCATGACCGTGGCGATGCCCATCGCGCCGACCAGGCCGGCGATGTCGCCGACGAACACCAGCAGCGGCAGCGCGATCATCAGTGCCAGCACCCGCGGGATCACCAGCACGCGTTCGGCCGACAGCCCGAGGGTGCGGATCGCGTCGATCTCCTCGGTCAGCTTCATCGTGCCGAGCTGGGCGGTGAAGGCGGCGCCCGACCGGCCGGCCACGATGGTCGCGACGATCAGCGGCGAGAACTCGCGCGTCATGCCGAGCGCCACGCCGTCGACGACGAAGATGTTCGCGCCGTACTGCTCGGCCTGCAGGCCCAGCAGGTAGGCGAAGACCACGCCGATCAGGCAGGCCACCAGCGCGACCACCGGCAGCGCCGTCACGCCCGCCTGCGAGAGCTGGGCGGCGAGCTCGTGGCGGCGCAGGGTCGACGGGCGCCGCAGCGTGCCGAGCAGCTCGACCACCACCCGTCCGAAGAAGCCGACGTGCCCGACCAGGAGCAGGCCGAGCCGGTGGGCCGCTTCGCCCAGCCGCGCGAGGCCCGTGTACGTGACGGCGCGCACCGGTGCCTCGGCCGAGGGCAGGCGGGCGCGCACGACCTCGACGATGCGCGCGTGGCGTGCGTCGAAGCCCGTCAGCGCGATGCCGGCCGCGTCGACGCCGGCGTCCCGCAGCCTCGCCAGCACCACGAGGGCGCCGGCGGTGTCGATCGCCTCGAGCGGCGCACCGTCGATCGCGCCGACCCGGCCGAGCCGCTCGCCGAGCGCGGCCAGCGCGGCGTCGAGCGAGCCGGCATCCGCGAGGCGCCACGCGCCCGACAGCACCAGCGCGTCCGCCCCGTCGCGAGGCTCGATGCGGCAGGCATCTCCGGGCGTGACCATGGGCGTCGAGGCTATCACAGCGACCGGGCGGCCCGCCGCGCTCGCCGGGTGCCTCGGCGCGGTCGCGGCGCGCTCGCGGCCCGGTCGACAGGCGGCCCGCGGCGGGCGAAGATGAGGCGTGCGTCCGCACCGACGAGGAGGCTGCATGAAGCTTCGAAGCAGACACGCCCAGCTCCGCCAGGGGGCCGCCGCGGTCGGCGACACCCCGTTCGAATCGGGCTCGGCCCGCATCGGACGGCGCAGGCTGATGACCGCCGCCGCGATCGCCGGGCTCGGCGTCGCCCCCGCCCGCGCCCATCACGGCTGGAGCGGCTTCGATCCCGACCGGCCGCTGTACGTCGAGGGGCGCATCACGCGGGTGCGCTGGCAGAACCCGCACGCCGAGCTCGAGCTCGAGCTCCCCGCCGGGCTCAAGGCGCCCGCCGACCTCGCGACGCGGCCGCTGCCGACGCAGAGCGCCCAGGTCGACGGCCGCAAGCTGCTGTCGGGCGCCCAGGTGCCGCGCCGCGCGGACCGCCGCTGGACGATCGAGCTGGCGCCGCTCACGCGGATGGAGGCCTGGAAGGTGGCCGAGCCGCGGCCGGGCGACACGGTGTCGGTGGTCGGCTTCGCCTATCGCGACGAGGCGGGCGAACCGGTGATCCGCGCCGAGTACCTGTTCGTGGGCGACAAGGCCTACGGCCTGCGCTCCTCGCCCGCCTGAGCGCCTAGCGGTACTTGACCGAGCAGCCGTAGGGCGGCGCGGACGCGAGCGCCACCGGGCGGCCGGCCTGCAGGTCCTCGAGGGCGGCCGCCACGTGGTTGCGGGCGAGCTTGATGTCCTCGGGGTTGGCGCTGCGGCGGTCGTCGATGCCGCCGGCGAAGCGCACGACGCCCTTCGGGTCGACCACCCACATCTGCGGCGTCGTGCGTGCGCCGTAGGCGCGGCCCGCGGTGCCCTCGGGGTCCATCAGGATCGCGGCGGGCGCCGCGCCCCAGGCCTTCATCGCCTGGGCGAGCGCGTCGGGCGCGAGGTAGTCGACGTGATCCGGGTTCGTCGAGTTGACCGCGAGCCAGACCACGTCGCCGCGGGCAGCCTTCGACTGCATCCCCGGCAGGTTGCCGGTCACGTAGTGCTTGCGCACGAACGGGCAGCCCGGGTTCGTCCATTCCAGCACCACGGTGCGGCCCTTGAAGTCGGCCAGCGACACGGTGCGCCCGGCGGTGTCGCGCAGCGAGAGGGCCGGTGCCGGCGAACCCGGCACGGCATCGGCGAGCGCGGCGGCGGCCGGGGCGAGGAGGGCGGCGCAGAGCGCGGCGCGAAGGACGGTGGCGTTCATGGGCGGGCTCCCCTGGAGACGGCGGCGCGGCTCAGCCGAGCAGCCGCTCGATGTCGGCGGCGAGCGCATCCGGCTCGGTGGTCGGGGCGTAGCGGTCGACGACCTTGCCGTCGCGGTCCACCAGGAACTTGGAGAAGTTCCACTTGATCGCCTCGATGCCGAGCGCGCCGGGCTTCTCGGCCTTGAGCCACTTGAAGAGCGGGTGGGCGGCGTCGCCGTTGACATCGATCTTGCCGAACATCGGGAAGGTCACGCCGAAGTTCATCTCGCAGAACTGCGCGATCTCGTCGTTCGTGCCCGGCTCCTGCTGGCCGAACTGGTTGCTCGGGAAGCCCAGCACCACGAAGCCGCGGTCCTTGAACCGGTCGTGGAGGGCCTGCAGGCCGCGGTACTGAGGGGTGAGGCCGCACTTGCTGGCGGTGTTGACGATCAGCGCGACCTTGCCGCGGAAGGCCGACAGCGGTGCGGGCTTGCCGGTCAGCGTCTGCGCGTCGAAATCCCAGGCGGTGGCTGCGGTCGTGCTCATCGGTGCGGCTCCTTCGTTGCGCCGAGTATGCCGCAAGGTCCGGCGGATCCGCGATGCCCGGACGCGGCCCGGGGGGATCGGCGACGCGCTGCGGAACGCCCGCTGCGAGGGCCGCGGGGTGCGTGCTACCGTTCCCGCCCCGGGTGGGCCCGGCGCGACGGCCCACCCGCCGGGCCCCCACCGCGCGAGCCGTCGCGCGGCTCCCTGCGTCGTCGAAGAGGACTCCCCCATGCGCCTGCTGGCCGCGATGTTCAAGCACGAGACCAACACCTTCTCGCCGGTGCCCACGCCGGTCGAGCGCTTCTTCGGCTACCGCCCGGGCATGCTCGCAGGGCAGGCCGCGATCGCCGCCCACCGCGGCACCGGCAGCGGCCTGGGCGGCTTCCTCGCGGTCGCCGAGGAGGCGGGGGCGACGGTCGAGGTCGCGGTGGCGGCCGAGGCGAGCCCGAGCGGCGTGGTCGAGGACGACGCGTTCGACGCGATCGCCGCGCCCATCCTGGCGGCGGTGCGCGCCGGCGGCTGGGACGGCATCCTGCTCGACCTGCACGGCGCGATGGTCGTGCGCAGCCACGAGGACGGCGAGGGCGAGCTGCTCAGGCGGATCCGGGCGATCGACGCGGCGACCCCGATCGGCGTCGTGCTCGACATGCACGCCAACCTCTACGACGACATCGTGCGCTGCGCGACGGTGCTCACCGGCTACCACACGTATCCGCACGTCGACGTGCGCGAGGCCGGTGCGCTGGCCGCGCGGCTGATCGTGCGCACCATCCGCGGCGAGGTGAAGCCGGTGATGCGATGGGCGAACCGGCCGATGCTGCCGCACGTGATGCGCCAGGGCACGCATGCCGAGCCCAACCGCTCGCTGCAGGCCGCCTGCATCGCCCACGAGCACGAGGCGCGCGCGCTCGCCTGCTCGGTGTTCGTCGGGTTCCCGCACGCCGACATCCGCGAGGCCGGGCTGTCGGCGGTGGTCTGCACCGACGGCGATGCCCCGCGCGCCGAGTCGATCCGCGACGCGCTGCTCGATCAGGCCTGGGCGGCCCGCGAGGCCTTCGTCTACCGCGCCGAGCCGCTCGCCGAGTCGGTCGCGCGCGCCAGGGCGCTCGGCGACACGCCGGTGGCGCCCGGCGCCCGCGGCGGTCCGATCGTGATGCTCGACCACTGCGACAACGTCGCCTCGGGCGGCACGATGGACACCACCGCGGTGCTCGCCGAGGTGCTGCGCCAGAACCTGCGCGACGTGGTGTTCTACGCGATCCACGACCCGGAGTCGGTGCGTGCCGCGATCGCCGCGGGCGTGGGCGCCGAGGTCACGCTCGACGTGGGCGGGCGCTCGGCCATGCCCTCGATCGGCGCGCCGGCCACGCCGCTGCGCGTGACGGGTACCGTCAAGCGGATCACCGACGGTGTCTACACGCTGCGCGGTCCGATGGGCGCCGGCGCGACCACCAACAACGGCCCGACCGTGGTGCTGCGGGTGGGGGGCGTCGACCTGGTGCTGATCTCGCTCTACCAGGAGCCCTTCGACCTCGAGTGCTTCATCACCGCGGGCATCGATCCGACGCGTCGGCGCTTCGTCGTCATCAAGAGCCGCGTGCACTGGCGCGCCGGGCTGGGCGAGCTCGCGCGCGAGGTGGTCGAGTGCTCGGGCGTCGGCGTCACCACCTCCGACTACTCGCTGCTGAAGTTCGAACGCGTGCGCCGGCCGGTGTTCCCGCTCGACGCGATCTGACCCGACCCGTCCACAGGAGACCGACATGCAGGCAGGCAGCCACGAATTCCTCGCCCAGGACCGGGTGATCTGGGGGCGGCCCGCGGCGCAGGCCGCGCTCGAGGAGGCGGATCGGCGCGGCGCGAAGCGCGTGTTCGTCGTCACCTCGAAGACGCTGAACCGGCGCACCGACGCGGTGTCGACGATCGTGGCGGCGCTCGGCGCACGCCATGTCGGCACCTTCGACGAGTGCGTCGAGCACACGCCGCGCCCGAGCGTGATCGCGGCCGCCGAGGCCGCGCGGGCCGCGGCGCCCGACATGGTGCTCACGGTCGGCGGCGGCACCGCGATCGACACCGTCAAGGTGATGCTGATCGCGCTCGCGCACGACGTGCGCACGCCCGAGGGGCTGTCCGACTGGCACCTGAAGATGAACCCCGACGGCAGCCGACACGTGCCGGCGGTGCAGCCGCCGCCGTTCCGGCAGGTGGTGGTGAGCACGACGCTCGGTGCGGCCGAGTTCTCCGACTTCGGCGGCTGCACGGACCCGGTCCGGCGCATCAAGGACGGCTACGCGGGCAAGTACGTCGGCGCGGCCGCGGTGATCCTCGACCCGGCGATCACCGTGCACACGCCATCCTGGCTGTGGCTGTCGACCGCGGTGCGCGGCATCGACCACGCGGTCGAGGGCCTGTGCTCGATCGCGCCCTCGCCGCTGATCGACGCCACCTCGCTGCAGGCGCTGCACCTGTTCGCAGGCGCCTTGCCGGCCACGCACGCGGACCCGGGCGATCTGGACGCGCGGCTGCGCTGCCTGCAGGCGGCCTGGATGGCCGGCTTCGGCATCCTGCGCGTGCCCTACGGCGCCAGCCACGGCATCGGCCACAGCCTGGGTGCGGTGACCGGCATCAGCCACGGCTACACGTCCTGCATCATGCTGCCGCACGTGATGCGCTGGAATCTCGAGCGCACCGGCGTGCAGCAGGCGCGGATCGCCCACGCACTGGGCGCCGCCGACGGCGACGCGGCAGGCGCGGTGGCGCGGCTGATCGGCGGGCTGGGCGTGCCGACGCGACTGCGCGACCTCGGCGTGGACCGTGCGCAGTTCGACGCCATCGCGGCGGGCGCGCTGCAGAACATGTGGGTGAAGACGAATCCGCGGCCGCTGGCGAACGCCGCGGACGTGCTGGGGCTGCTCGAAGCGGCGTGGTGACCGGTCGGCGGACCGGGAGGCGCTAGGCTCGGTCGTTCGCTTGTTCGGTCGTTCCGGCGGCCCGGCGAACGGCCGGCCGCGGCCGGCCCCTCAGCTGGCGAGCGCTTCGCTGCGGGCCGTCGCGAGCGCCCGCTCGAGCGCCTGCTCCGCCATCGCTTCGAAGTGCGCCGCGTCCGCGGCCGCGCCGAGCGCCTGCGCGATCAGCGCACCGCGCTCCCAGGGCAGGTGGAAGTCGGGGTGGCGCCCGAGGACGTCCAGGTAGCCTGTGAGGGCCGCATCGAGCCGGCCCTGGCCGTGATGGAGCGTCGCCTCCGACAGGGCCGCCTCGTCCGGATCGACGAGCGCGCGCAGCGTCGAGACGCGCGGCGCCGCCGGCCGGCCGGCGCTCTCGAGCAGCCAGCGGTACAGCGCGAAGCGGCCGGCCGCGGCCGCCTCGTGGGTGCGTTCGCGCACGACCTGCGCATGGGCGGCGGCGCGCATCGCGAGCCGCGCGGGCAGGTCGTCCATCGCCTGCGACAGCGCCCTCACGAAGCCCTCGTGACCGGCATACAGCAGCCCGGTCTCGCCCGCGCGGATGCCGTGCAGGTACTCGCCGCGCGCGCTCGCGATGCAGACCACGCCGCGCGACGCGTACTCGAGGAACTTGCCGTCGGAGCGGCCGTCGGCGAAGGCCGAGTCGCCGAGCGGCGCGAAGCCGATGTCCAGGCCGTCGAGGAAGGTGAGGTAGGTGTCGAAGCCGGCGGGCGCATGCCAGTCGACCCGCAGCCCGGCGCGCTCGAAGACGCCGCGGATCGAGGTCGGCGCCATCAGCCTGAGCACCGGTGCGTCGTGCGGCGCGAGCCCGCGCGCCGCGCACCAGGCGAGCAGCGCGCTGGCCAGGCCACGGGCGTCGTCGAAGTGGCCGGCCGAGGCCGCCCAGCCGAGCACCGGCGCCTGCCGGCGTGCCTCGGGACCGGGGGCCAGCGGCGGCACATCGGAAAGCTGGTTCGGCAGCACCGCGCAGCGTGCGTTGAGCGCGCCGTAGCGGGCGCGCAGGCCGTGGCTCGAGCACTGCAGCAGGTCGGCGGCCCGCGCCAGCCGCTCGATCCGCGCCTGGTGCTCGGGCACCTTGTAGAACGCATGGCCGGGCAGGCTCTTCGGAAACGCGCGGAAATCGTCGGAGAGCTCGTAGACCGTCGGCAGGCCGCGGCGCGCACGCTCGGCCAGCACCGCCTCGAGCGACGGGTCGGCCACCATGCAGGCGACCAGCAGGTCCGTGCCCGCGCAGTGCGCGACCCAGTGCGGATGGGTGGTCTGCAGCTCGACGACGTCCATCGAGCGGGCGAGCGCGCGTCCCGGCAGCGTGATCCGGTGGCGGTAGTCGCCGGAGTCGCGCGGCTGCGGATGGGCGAGGAAGGTGCACTGGGCCATGGGGGTCTCCCGTCGATCCGGGGTCTGCCCGATGCTTGGCCGGTCGTGCGCGACAGCCTGAGGCCTGCGCCCGCCCCGTCATCCGCGGATGACCGGGGCGCAGCCCCGGCTTCTCAGTTCACCGCGCGCGCCGCGCCGCCCCAGTACCGCGCCCGCAGCACCTTCTTGTCCGGCTTGCCCAGGCCGGTCACCGGCAGGTCGTCGGCGAAGTCGACCGATTTCGGCGCATGGACCACGCCCTTGGCGTCGCGCACCATCGCGATCAGGGCCTCGGCGCTGACCTCGGCACCGGCGCGGCACACGACGACGGCCTTCACCGCCTCGCCCCACTTGGGGTCGGGCACGCCGATCACCGCGGCCGCGGCCACCGCCGGATGGCGCGTCAGCACGTCCTCGACCTCGCGCGGGAACACGTTGAAGCCGCCGCTGATGATCATGTCCTTGCTGCGGTCGACGATGTACAGGAAGCCGTCGGCGTCGCGCCGCGCGAGGTCGCCGGTGTAGAGCCAGCCGTGGCGGAACGCGCGCGCGGTCTCCTCAGGCTTGTTCCAGTAGCCGGCCATGACCAGCGGGCCGCGGCAGCAGATCTCGCCGACCTCGCCCTCGGGCACCTCGTGGCCGTCCTCGTCGAGCAGCTTGACCTGCAGGCCCGCGACCGGCGCGCCGCAGGAGGCGAGCCGCTCCGGATGCCGGACCGGGTCGTGGTCGTCCCGGCGCAGCACGGTGATGCAGTTGGGCACCTCGGACTGGCCGTAGAGCTGCATGAACACCGGACCGAAGCGCTCGATGCCCTCGACGAGGCGCGCCGGCGACATCGGCGACGCGCCGTAGATGATCGTGCGCAGGCTCGACAGGTCGGCCTGCGGCAGTCCGGGATGGTCGAGCAGCACGTAGATCATCGTCGGCACGAGGAAGGTGCAGGTGATGCGGTGCCGCTCGACGGTGTCGAAGAAGCGCTGCGGATCGAAGCCGCGGTCCATCACGAAGGTGCCCGAGCGCAGCATCACCGCGAGGATCATGGCGCCGGTGGCATGGGAGATCGGCGTCATCGCGAGGAAGCGGACCTCCTCGGGCCAGTCCCATTCGGCGAGCTCGGTCATCGCCATGGTCACGTGCACTCGGTGCGTGTGCATCACGCCCTTGGAGCGCCCGGTGGTGCCGCCGGTGTAGATCAGCGTGCAGACGTCGTCGACGTGGGCGCGCGAGACGAGCGGCATCGGATCGAAGGCCGCGCCGGCCGCGAGGATGTCCTCGCCGTCGCAGCCGGGACCGAGGCCGAAGACGCGGCCGAGCCCGGGCAGCCGGGCCGCGAGCGCGGCCGCGCGCGCCGCGAACGGGCCTGGGTCGACGAACAGGGTCTCGACGCCGGAGTCCTCCAGCAGGTAGGCATGGTCGTCCTCCGAAGCCAGCGGATGCATCCAGGTGACGCGCATGCCCATCAGGTAGGCGGCGGCGGTGACCATGAATGCCTCGGGGCGGTTCGAGGACAGCGTCGCGATGGCGTCGCCGCGGCGCAGCCCGCGGGCCTCGAGCGCCTGCACGAGGCGGCTCAGCGATTCACCGAAGGCGCGGTAGGTGATCGACCGGTCGTCGAGCACGAACGCCACGCGCTCGCCGCCGCGCCGGATCGCGCGGATCACCAGGTCTGCACAGGTGCAGCCTTCGTACGGAGTCCCCAGCACGCCGTCTCTCCCCACTCTGACGCGGTCGAAGTGCCGCGATGGATCCGGATCGTAACAGCGCCGACGGCAAACGGCCCCGACGGGGACCGGCCGCCCGGCCGGGCCGGCACAGCATCGAACATCGTCAAATCGTCGCCGGTCCCGGTCCGTCTCGGCGAGAATCGGGCTGCCGCGGGCGGTCCTCGCCTGCCGCGCTGCGCTGCATCCTCCCCCCGGTTTCGCGCCACTTCGCCCCACTCGCGCCCACCAGGGCGCGGTCCCGCCCGCACCGTGTACGAGCTCACGTCACCCGAGCGCTTCGACCGCTCGATCGCCCATCGCCTCGCCGACGACCCGACGCTGGCGCGTCTGCTCGTGCTGCTCGGCGCGCGCCTGGGCTTCGAGGAGGCGGGCGAGCACGAGGGCGAGGGCCACCATGCGCCGCTCGCGATCATCGAGCGGCCGGTGAGGCTGCACGTGCGGCTCGAGCCCACCGGTGCGCCCGGCTACCTGCAGGCCGTGCGCTTCTCGCTGGCGACGCCCGAGGGCGCCGCGCGTCCGCCCGGATGGCTGCCGGTGCTCGACGTCGCGGCCGAGCGGTCCAACACCTGGACGGCCTCGCGCCCGTTCGGCGCGTGGGGCCGCGGCCAGGGGCGGCTGCTCGGCTATCAGGGCTGGTGGCAGCACAGCCCCGGCATCGGCAGCGCCGACGTCTCGACCCGGATCCTCGCGCATGCGCGGCACGAACGCGGCCGGCTGCTGTGGATCGGCTCGCGCACCAACCTCGAGACGCCCGGCGACCTGCACAAGCACGTGATCGCGGTGATCGTCGAGCACGGCCGCTGAGGGCAGCGCCAGCGGGGCAGGCGGCACGCGGCCACGGTGCTACGCTCGTTCGACGGCCCTGTGCAACGGAGGACACGATGGAACGCACGCGCTCGATGGCGATGCCGGTGACGGTTGCGCTGCTGCTGGTCGCCGCGGGGCTCGGGATCTGGTACGTGAGCGCCCGGCGCGCGCCACCGCCGCCGCCGGCCGCAACGACCGAGGCGCCCCCGGCCGCCGCGCCCGCGCCCGCGCCCGCCGGGCCGGTCATCGCCCATCCGCTGCCGGGGATGCCGCCCGATGCGGCGCTGCAGGCGCCGGTCGAGGCGCCCCCCGACGCGCTGGCCGCGTTCCAGAGGGAGCTCGCCGGGCTCGGCGACGCGGCCGCGCTCGCGCGCTTCATCGACCCGGCCTCGATCGTGCGACGCGTCGTGTCCACCGTCGACAACCTCGCCTCGGACGAGCTGCCGCTGCGCGCCCGCGCGGTCAACCCCATCCCCGGTGCCTTCGGGGTCGTGCGCGACGGCGAGACGCGGGTGATCGACCCGGCCAACGCGCGGCGCTACGAGCCCTTCGTGGCCTGGGTCGAGTCGATCGACACCCGGCGCGCGGCGGCGCTCTACGTGAAGCACTACGCGCTGTTCCAGGGCGAGTACCGCGGCCAGGGCAGCCCGAACCGCTATTTCAACGACCGGCTCGTCGCGGCCATCGACCACCTGCTCGCGACGCCCGAGCCCGTCGGACCGATCGCGCTGGTGCAGCCCAAGGTGCTGTACCGGTACGCCGACCCGGCGCTCGAGTCGCTGTCGGCCGGGCAGAAGGCGCTGCTGCGCACCGGGCCGCAGAACATGGCCCGGCTCAAGGCAGCGCTGCGCGCGCTGCGGGCCGAGGTGACCCGGCCGGGGGGCGCCGGCCCGTCCCGCTGAAGCGGCGACGCGGCGCGCCCGCGTCCGGCACCGCGCAGTGGGTCGCGTGGCGAGCCAGTGCCCGGCGATGCTGGGCCCATGCATCCCGTCGCGCTGCCGCTGATGATCTACCGCCCCGGGGCCGTGTCGGCGTCCCATGCCGGATGCCGGACCTGCGAGCATTTCCGCGGCGAGTGGGTGGCGCGCGGCGCGCACGCGCTGTGCCGTGTCGGCGGCCGGACTTCGGTACAGGCGCGCCCGGACCACGGGTGCGCGTTCCATCTGCGCGCGCCCGGCTCCGATGGGTGACAGGCGGCCGTCGGCCCGCCGCGTTCGCCCGCGCTTCATCCGCTGCCCGGCCGACACCGGATTCCGACGATCCGACGGCTTCGGTGCGCGCGCCTCCGACGGCCACGGGCGGCACGGGCCGCCCCC
This sequence comes from Burkholderiales bacterium, assembly GCA_027489195.1. Taxonomy (GTDB): domain Bacteria; phylum Pseudomonadota; class Gammaproteobacteria; order Burkholderiales; family Burkholderiaceae_E; genus UBA4615. The sequence continues at coordinate 17,993 of JAIYAG010000217.1, forward strand.
TCGGGTCGAGTATGCTGGGCCCTGCCGTCCCGGCACCGCGGCCGAGCCCGGACTCAGCGTCCGTGGCCGAGCCTCCACCTCCCAACGCGAGCGGTCCCGCCATGATGCTGCCCGTGCCCCGACG
>JAIYAG010000025.1 GCA_027489195.1 Burkholderiales bacterium
CCGCGGCGGCAGCGACGCCGGCCCCGACGAACACCCGAGCCATGAACCGCGCATGCTCGACGCTGACGCAAAAGCCGATCGCCCGCACGCTCGCGGGCCCGTCGGTGCGACGCACGAGCTGCTGTAGCACGCCTCGGGCCCAGGCGTCGTTCGCGGTCAGCAGGTTCGTCAGCCCGGTGACGTCGTAGCCGACGCCGCGCTGCCACGGCACCTGCCTCAGGTCGAGTCCATCGTGCACCCCGTAGTACGCGAACGGCACGAGGCGGCGCTGGTCGATCGCGTCCCACAAGCGCAGCTCGGCGGCGATGCGCCCGTCGAACCAGTCGAGCACGGAGCGGCTGTCGGTGCGCTCGGGCGTCGCGGTGAGGCCGAGTAGTTCGCGCGGACGCAGGCGATCGAGCAATGCGACGTAAGAGCTTGCGGCAGCGTGATGAAACTCGTCGACGACGACGACGTCGAACCAGTCGGGCTGCAGGTCCGCCGACGCAGCGGCCCGCAGGCTCTGGATCGACGCGAACACATGCTCGTAGCGCTCGGGCCGCTCGCCATCGACCCAGCGCTCGCCGAAGTCGTGGGCACGCAGTGCGTGGCGGAAGGTGGCGAGCGCCTGGTCGAGCAGTTCCTTGCGGTGCGCGACGAAGAGCAGCCTCGCGCGAGGCAGCTCCTGGCGCAGGCGCGCGTACCAGGCGGCGGCCATCACGGTCTTGCCGGTGCCGGTGGCGGCCACCAGCAGGTTGCGGTGCCGGCCCTGCAGCCGCGCGAGCTGGATCTGCTCGAGCAGCCGCTCCTGGAAGGGCTCGAGGCGCAGCTCGGTGGGCGGCAGCATGAATCCGGACGAGGGCTCGGCGCGCGGGCGACGCGCGTCGAACTCGGCGCGCTCGTAGGGCACGAAGTCGCGGCCGTCCCAGTAGCTGTCGAAGACGGCGGAGACCTTGTCGACGACGCTCCGGTTGCGCACGCCCGAGACCCGGACGTTCCACTCCAGGCCCGTCACCTGCGCGGTGTGCGTGAGGTTGGACGAGCCGATGTACGCGGTCGAGAAGCCGGACTCGCGATGGAACAGGAACGCCTTGGCGTGCAGGCGCGTGCCGCCCTGCTCGTACGACACGCGCACCTGGGCACCGACGGCCTGCAGCGCGTCGAGGGCAGCGGCCTCGGTGGAGTCGGTGTAGGTGGTGGTCAGTACGCGCAGCGCGCGGCCGGAGGCCGTGAAGCGGCCGAGCGCATCGAGCAGCGGGCGGATGCCGCTGCGGCGGATGAAGGCCATCACGATGTCGACACGGTCGGCGGACTCGATCTCTTCGACGATCTGACGGCCGACGCTGGGCTCGCCGGGGGCGTTGGTCAGCAGGGTGGTGTCGAGGAGCGGGATGAGTGGGGGCTTGAGCGTCTCGGGCTCGCCGCCGGGGGTCAGGGTGCGGACGGCGGCCAGCATCTGCGCGGTCGGCACGGGCTGCTCGTCACGCAGCGCCTCGCGCGAGGCGTCGTTGCCGGCCTCGGCGAGGCCGAGCGCGTCGACGAGGTGGCCGATCAGCTCGCGGGCCAGCAGCACGCCGCGCTGCGAACGCTGGCCCTCGGGCAGCACTGAGACCGCACGCTCGACCACCTGGGCGATGTGCATCGCGAGGCGGTCGGCGGCGTCTGCGTCGGGCAGTGCGGCGAGGAGCGGCTCGTAGCGCGCGCCCAGCTGCTCGATGCGCGCACCGAGCGCTTCGGTCAGCAGGGTCTCGTACAGGCCGCGGGGGAGGGTCACGGAGGGGGGCGGGCGGGCTTCGGGTGAGCGACTTTAGCGCGGCTGTCGGGTCGGCTACGCTCCGGGAAGGGTCGTCGTCGTACGGCTCGCCCAAGGGAGGGGCCGGATCCCCGCCCGGCACGAAAGAATCAGAGCGCCGCGAACTGCGCCCACGTGTACAGCGTGCTGGCCTCGAAAGTACCGTCCCCGTTGGCATCCAGCCCGATCGCCACACCCGTGGGCGGGGTGACGGCCATCCGCACCGCGGAGCCGTCCTGGGCCTTCGCGACGAACGTTCCGGCGATCACCGCACCGCCGTACACACCCTGGACTGCAACCGGCGTCGAGAAGGTCATGGCGCCCGGAAGGGTCGAGGCGGACGCCGTCCCCTGCAGTCTGAAGCTGTAGCTGTTCGACGCGGGTGCGAGCGTCAGGTCGCCCGCGTATGTGGACAGTGTCCTGGCGGTGCCCTGAGTGCTGCTGATCAGTTGATTGCCCGAGAACGTGGCCGTGATTGACGACGGCGTCACCGACTGCGCCGTGGCGTAGGTGATCCTTGCCGAGAGCCTGAGGTCGCCCTTGCCCGATGCGGTGAAGCCGATCGAGGAATCCGTGGACGAGAAGTCGTTGAAGGTGAAGCTCACATCGGCCGAGTCGACCGTGGCCGTCGACGACACCGAATTCACGAACATGCCGAACGACCCGGTGAAGAGAACGCCACCGAACATGCAGTTATTGAACTGCACGGTCCCGGACTCGCCCGCGTCGATGTCTTCATTGCCATTGACGTCATTGAAAGTCGCAACGATCTGCCCGGACTCGCACAGTTCGGTCTGAGACAGCACGGCTTTTCGAGCTGCCGGACTCTTGCTCGACACGCCCCTTGCGGAAGTACCGAACATCCGCTGGACGCTCTCCAAGGCGAGCCCGGCCACGTTCAGCCCCGGGGTCGAGCGGGTTGCTTCGGTGGACTTCAATTGGTCGGCCGCAGCGTACGTTGCGTCGAAGACGTCCGAAGCGAATCGATAGGACGCGATACCCGCCTGAGTCACGTTCTTGGCGTCGACGGTGCCCACTGGGGTGGAGGGTGCGCCCCCCGCCGCACTCGGCGAAGGCGTCGCCGCATCGCCGCCACAACCGCCACACGCGACCAGCATCGACAGTGAGGCGATCGCGATTGCACAGGGTGTTGACTTGAG
>JAIYAG010000649.1 GCA_027489195.1 Burkholderiales bacterium
ACCTCCCGCACCAGCTGGTGGCGGCCTTCCGCGCCACGCTCGAGGAGACCGCCGAGGCCGACCTGCTGCTGCACGTGGTCGACGCCTCGGCCGAGGACCGGGCCGAGCAGATCGAACAGGTGCAGCGGGTGCTCGAGGAGATCGGCGCGGACCGCGTGCCGCAGTGGCTCGCCTGGAACAAGATCGATGCGGTCGGTCTGGAACCCGAAGTCCAGCTGGACGGCTGTGGTAGCATCGAACGCTTGTCCGTCAGCGCCAGGACCGGTGCCGGCCTGGATGCCCTTCGCGGGGCACTGCAGGCGGCAGTCGTGGCGGACACCCTCGAGCGCACGGCCCACGAAACCAACGGTCGCGACGCCCGAAAGGCCGACGCCTCCGTCGACGACGAACATGGCGATGCCGACCCGGACCCCGGGCGCGGCACGTACCCCCCGACAGCGCAGCACCTTCCCAACGGCACGCCAGATGTGGACCCGCATTCGAACTCTGTTGTCGCTCAATGACCCGGGCTGGGGCCGCGGCGGCTCCGGCGGGAAGAACGACGAACGCCCGCAGCGTCCCGGCGGCGGCAACGACGGCCCGCCCGATCTCGACGAGCTCTGGCGCGACTTCAACCGGCGCCTGAACCGCATGTTCGGCAAGAGCGGCGGCGGTGGCGGCGAGCCGCCCCGCGGCGGCCCCGGCATGCCCACGATGAAGGGCGCCGGCGCCGGTCTGGGCCTGATCGGCGGCATCGGCTTCCTGCTCTGGCTGGGCAGCGGCTTCTACATCATCCAGGAAGGCCAGTCGGCCGCGATCCTGCGATTCGGCGAGTTCAAGTACATGCAGGAGACCGCCGGCTTCAGGTGGCGCCTGCCATACCCGATCGAGTCCGCCGAACTGGTCGACGTGCAGCGCCTGCGCCAGGTCGAGGTCGGCTACCGGACCAACGTGAAGAACAAGGTCCCGCGCGAGGCGCTGATCCTGACCGGCGACCAGGCGATCGTCGACCTGCAGTTCGCCGCGCAGTACCGCATCACCGATCCCAAGGCCTACCTGTTCAACAACAACCCCGGCGGCGCCCCCGAGGAGATCGTCCGCCAGGCCGCCGAGACGGCGACCCGCGAGGTCATCGGCCGCACCGGCATCGACCAGGTGCTGTACGAGGAGAAGGAGCAGGTCGCCAAGGACGCGCTGGTGCTGATGCAGTCGATCGCCGACCGCTACAAGGCGGGCATCGGCATCGTCGACGTGACCATCCAGCAGGCCCAGCCGCCCGAGCCGGTCCAGGCCGCCTTCGAAGACGCCAACAAGGCCGCCCAGGACCGCGAGCGCCTGATCAACGAAGGTCGCGCCTATGCGAACGACGTGATCCCGAAGGCCCGGGGTACCGCGGGCCGCCTGCAGCAGGAGGCCGAGGGCTACAAGCAGCGGATCATCGCCACCGCCGAGGGCGATGCCTCGCGCTTCAAGCAGGTGCTGGCCGAGTACTCGAAGGCACCCGCGGTGACCCGCGAGCGGCTGTACCTCGACACCATGCAGCAGGTCTTCTCCAACACCAGCAAGGTCCTGATCGACTCGCGCGGCAACGGCAACAACCTGCTCTATCTGCCGCTCGATCGGCTGGTGCAGCAGGCCGCGGCCGATGCCCGGCCTGCAGCCGCGCCGGCCGCGCCGTCGGCCGATGCGCCGTCCGCGCCGACCGCCCCGTCGAGCGCCGGTACCCGTGACGGGCTGCGTGCCCGCGACCGCGACGCGGGCCGCTGAGGACATCCGACCATGAACCGAATCGCCTCCATCCTCCTCGGCCTGCTGGTCGCACTCGGCGTCGCGTCGACGATGCTCTTCGTCGTCGACCAGCGCCAGTACGCGGTGGTCTTCGCCCTCGGCGAGATCAAGGAAGTCATCGCCAAGCCGGGCCTGCATTTCAAGCTGCCGCCGCCGTTCCAGAACGTCCAGTACTTCGACAACCGGATCCTGACCATCGACACTGCCGACGTCGACCGGTTCATCACCTCCGAGAAGCTGAACGTCCAGATCGACACCTTCGTGAAGTGGCGGATCGCCGATCCGCGCCGCTTCTTCACTTCGGTCGGTGGCAGCGAGACCATCGCCAGCGACCGGCTGCAGCGCAGCCTGCGCGACTCGCTGAACAACGAGATCGCCAAGAAGACGGTGTCCGACGTCATCTCCGGCAAGCGCCAGGAGCTGCTCGACCTGGTCCGAAACAAGATGAACGAGGATGCCAAGCAGATCGGCGCCGAGATCATCGACGTGCGCCTGAAGCGGGTGGACTTCGCCCCCGAGGTGTCCGAGCGCGTGTTCGACCGGATGCAGTCCGAGCGCAAGCGCGTGGCCAACGAGCGTCGGGCGACCGGCTCGGCCGAGTCCGAGAAGATCCGGGCCGATGCCGACCGGCAGCGGGACGTGATCATCGCCGAGGCCTACCGCGACGCTCAGCGCGTCAAGGGCGAGGGCGATGCGAAGGCGTCGGCGCTGTTCGCCGAGGCGTTCGGCCAGAACCCGGAGTTCGCGAGCTTCTACCGCAGCCTCGAGGCCTACCGGAGCAGCTTCCGCAACCGCAGCGACGTGCTGGTCCTCGACCCGCAGTCGGAGTTCTTCCGGTACTTCCGTGGTCCGGGTGCGGGGCAGAGCGCCTCGTCGCCGTCGCCGCGCAAGTAGACGCGCGATGGCCGCGAACCTCCTCGCCGCGCTCGGCCTGATGCTGATCGTGGAAGGGCTGATGCCGATGGTGTCGCCCCCGGGCTGGCGCGAGGCGATGCGGCGCATCGCCTCCCTGCGCGACGGCCAGATCCGGTTCATGGGCCTGGCCGCGATCCTCGCCGGCGTGGCGCTGCTGGCCATCGCCGCCTGATCGCGCGTCGCGAGACGCGCCCCACCGATCCGTCCCATGCCGCGCTGGCTGCTTCCCGAGAGCATCTCCGACATCCTGCCGAGCGAAGCCCGGCGGATCGAGGAGCTGCGCAGGCGTCTGCTCGACCTGTACCGATGCTACGGATACGAGCTGGTCATGCCGCCGACCATCGAGTACCTCGACTCGCTGCTCACGGGCAGCGGCCGTGACCTCGACCTGAGCACCTTCAAGCTGATCGACCAGCTGTCCGGGCGCACGATGGGCCTGCGCGCCGACATCACGCCGCAGGTCGCGCGCATCGACGCCCACCTGCTGGACCGGGCCGGCGTGGTGCGGCTGTGCTATTCGGGCAGCGTGCTGCACACGCGGCCCGCGGGGCCGCTGTCGACGCGCGAGCCGCTGCAGGTGGGCGCCGAGCTGTTCGGCCACGCCGGGCCCGAGGCGGACCTCGAGGTCGTGGAGATGCTGCTGCAGTCGCTGCGGACCGCCGGCGTGCCGCGGGTGCGCATCGACCTCGGCCATGTCGCGATCGTGCGGACGCTGCTGGGTGCGCTGCCGGGCGTGGCGGAGGACGAGATCTTCCCGCTGCTGCAGGCCAAGGACGCGCCCGGACTCGCGCAGCGGCTCGCCGCGGTGCCCGAGTCGCCCGAGCGGCGCGCGCTGCTCGCGCTGCCCGGACTCTTCGGACCGGCGGCCTCGGTGCTCGATCGGGCGCGTGCCGCGATGCCGGCGGCACCGGTGATCGCCGATGCCCTGGCGCAGCTCGAGCGGCTCGCCGCCGCGCCGCAGCTCGCCGGCGGCGACGGGCTGGCGGTCGAGATCGCGCTCGATCTCGGCGATGCCCGCGGCTATCGGTATCACAGCGGCGCGATCTTCGCCGCCTACGTCGACGGCCTGCCCAATGCGATCGGGCGCGGCGGTCGATACGACAACGTCGGCGCGGCCTTCGGCCGGGCCCGTCCGGCCACCGGCTTCTCGCTGGAACTGCGCGAGCTCGCCGCGCTGATTCCCGAGCGGCCGCCGTCCGGTGCGATCAGGGCGCCATGGGGCGCGGACACGGCACTCGCCGAGGCGGTGCGCGCGTTGCGGGCCGCCGGCGAGATCGTCGTGCAGGTGCTGCCCGGCCACGAGCACGAGCAGCAGGAATTCGAATGCGATCGCGAGCTCGCACGACAAGCCGAGGGCTGGGCCGTCAGGCCCCTGCACCGCGGCGGGAGGGAGTAGGAGAGCATGGGCAACAACGTCGTCGTGATCGGCACCCAGTGGGGTGACGAAGGCAAGGGCAAGGTGGTCGACTGGCTGACCGAGATCGCGCAGGGCGTGGTCCGCTTCCAGGGTGGGCACAACGCCGGACACACGCTGGTCATCGGCGGGAAGAAGCAGGTGCTGCGCCTGATCCCGTCGGGCATCCTGCGGCCGAAGGTCACCTGCTACATCGGCAGCGGCGTGGTCCTGTCGCCCGAGGCCCTGCTGCAGGAGATCGACGAGCTCGAGCGCGCGGGCGTCGCGGTGCGCGACCGGCTGCGGATCAGCAGCACCTGCCCGCTGATCCTGCCGTACCACGTGGCGCTCGATCGCGCGCGCGAGCTCAAGCGCGGCGACGCGAAGATCGGCACCACCGGGCGCGGCATCGGGCCGGCCTACGAGGACAAGGTCGCCCGCCGTGCGGTGCGGGTGTGCGACCTGTTCGCGCCGGACCAGCTCCGCGCGAAGGTCCGCGAGGTCCTCGACTTCCACAACTTCGTGCTGGTGAACTACTACGGCGTGCCGGCCCTCGACGCCGACCGCATCGTCGACGACGCGCTGCAGCTCGCGCCGCGCATCGCGCCCATGGTGGCCGACGTGCCCGCCGAGCTGGCAGCGGCGTCGCGACGCGGAGAGCGCCTGCTCTTCGAGGGCGCGCAGGGCGCGCTGCTCGACGTCGACCACGGCACCTATCCGTACGTCACCAGCAGCAACTGCATCGCCGGTGCGGCCGCGCCGGGCTCCGGCGTCGGTCCGCAGATGCTCGACTACGTGCTGGGCATCGCCAAGGCCTACACCACGCGCGTGGGCTCGGGGCCGTTCCCGACCGAGCTCTTCGACGACACGGGCAAGCACCTCGCCACCAAGGGCAACGAGTTCGGCTCGGTCACCGGTCGGCCGCGCCGCTGCGGCTGGTTCGACGCGGTCGCGATGCGCCGCTCCATCCAGCTCAACGGCGTCAGCGGCCTGTGCGTGACCAAGCTCGACGTGCTCGACGGCCTCGAGACCGTCAGGATCTGCACCGGGTATCGGCGGGCGGGCCAGCCGGTCGACCTGCTGCCCTTCGGTGCCGACGACGTCGCCACCTGCGAGCCGCTGTACGAGGAGCTGCCCGGCTGGTCGGACACGACCTTCGGGGCGCGCTCGTGGGACGTGCTGCCCGCCGCAGCGCAGCGCTACCTGCAGCGCCTGTCCGAGCTGGTCGGCGCCCCGATCGACATGGTCTCGACCGGCCCCGACCGGGACGAGACCATCCTGCTGCGCCACCCCTTCCAGCCCTGAGAGCGCCGACGATGAGGGATCTGCATGTTTCCTGGGACGAGTACAACCGTCTGATCGAGAAGCTCGCGGTCCGCATCCACGATGCGAACTACGACTTCGATGCGATCGTCTGCCTCGCCCGCGGCGGCCTGCGGGTCGGCGACGCGCTGTCGAGGCTGTTCCGCGTGCCGCTCGGCGTGCTGTTCACCAGCTCGTACCGCGAGAACGCCGGACAGACACAGAGCCGGCTGATGATCGCCGAGCACCTGAGCAGTGCCGAGCCGCTGCCGGGCACGCGCTGGCTGCTCGCCGACGACCTGGTCGACTCGGGCGCCACGCTGGTCGAAGTGATTCCGGCGCTCAAGGCGCGGTATCCGCAGGTGACCGAGATCCGGTCCGCGGTGATCTGGCGCAAGGGGCAGTCGGTCGCCGAGCCGGACTTCTACGTCGATCACCTGCCGACGAATCCTTGGATCCACCAGCCGTTCGAAGAGTACGATCACCTGCGTCCGAGCGACCTGAAGGCGCGGTGGCCGTCCTGAGGCCTGCCTCGCCAAGGCCTGCCTCGCTGAGGCCTTCCTCGCTGAGGCCTTCCTTGATGAAGCCTTCCTTGATGAAGCAGCCGGGCGCGTTGCGTGCCGGCTTCGTTCCTTGCGCCACGCACAAAGAAAAAGGCCCCGCTGAGCGGGGCCTTTCCCTGAAACGTGGTGCCCAGAAGAGGACTCGAACCTCCACACCGTTGCCGGCGCTAGGACCTGAACCTAGTGCGTCTACCAATTCCGCCATCTGGGCGCGGTTCGTGCGGGTGAAACCCGACGAAGCCGCGCATTATAACTGCATGAACCGATCTGTCAAACCGTGACCAAGTCCTGGACGCCACCCACCCGGGAAGAGATCCTGGACGCCCTGCGCAGCGCCGATTCGCCGCTGACGCCGACCGAACTCGGCGAGCGCCTCGGCGTTCCCCCGCGCCATGCCGAAGCGCTCGAACAGCGTGTCCTCGCGATGGAACGCGATGGCCAGCTGCTGCCCAACCGCAAGGGCGTGCTGCTGATCGCCGACAAGCTCGACCTGGTCGCCGGCCGCATCACCGGTCACCGTGACGGCTTCGGCTTCCTGGTGCCCGATGCCGGCGGTGCGGACCTGTTCCTGCCACCGCGCGAGATGCAGAAGGCGATGCACGGGGACCGCGCGCTCGTCAGGCGCACCGGCCTCGACAATCGCGGCAAGCCCGAGGGCTCGATCGTCGAGATCACCGAGCGCGGGCACCGCCGACTGGTCGGCCGCGTGCTCGTCGAGCGCGGCGTGACCGTGGTCGTGCCCGAGGATCAGCGCATCAAGCACGACATCCTCATCGCTCCGGGCGACGCCGGCCGCGCGCAGCCCGGACAGGTCGTCACCGTCGAGATCCTCCAGCCGCCGAACGGGCACACCCCGCCCATGGGGCGCGTGGTCGAGGTGCTCGGCGCGATCGACGACCCGGGCATGGAGATCGAGATCGCGGTGCGCAAGTTCGACGTGCCGCACGAGTTCTCGGCGGAGGCGCTCGCGCTCGCCGCCAAGCTGCCCGCGCAGGTGCGGCCTGCCGACTACAAGCGCCGCATCGACCTGCGCGACGTGCCGCTGGTGACCATCGACGGCGAGGACGCACGCGACTTCGACGACGCGGTGTACTGCGAGCCGCTGGAGACCTCGGGCCGCCGCGCGGGCGGCTGGCGCCTGCTGGTCGCGATCGCCGACGTCGCGCACTACGTCGAGGACGGCAGCGCGCTCGACCTCGACGCGCTGCGGCGCTCGACCTCGGTGTACTTCCCGCGGCGCGTGATCCCGATGCTGCCGGAGAAGCTCTCGAACGGTCTGTGCTCGCTCAACCCTGCAGTGGACCGGCTGGTGCTGGTCGCCGACATGGTGATCACCGCGCGCGGCCAGGTGAAGGCCTACCAGTTCTACGAGGCGGTCATGCACTCGGCCGCCCGCCTGACCTACGACGAAGTCTGGTCGGTGCTGTCCGGGCGTGATCCGGCGGCGGCGCGTGCGCGGGCCCCGCTGGTGCCGCACCTGCAGAACCTCTACGACCTGTTCCGCGCGCTGGTCAAGGCACGCGGCGTGCGCGGCGCGATGGACTTCGAGACGACCGAGACGAAGATCGTCTGCGACGTCGCGGGGCGCATCGAGCGGATCGTTGCGCGCACCCGCAACGACGCCCACAAGCTGATCGAGGAGTGCATGCTGGCGGCCAACACCTGCGCCGCCGACTTCGTGTCGCGCAGCCGGCACCCCGCGCTGTACCGGATCCACGAGGGGCCCACGCCCGAGCGACTCTCGCTGCTGCGCGAGTTCCTGCAGAGCGCGGGCCTGTCGCTCGGTGGCGGCGACGATCCGACGCCGGCCGACTACGCGGTGCTCGCCCAGCAGATCGCGCCGCGGCCCGATGCGGGGCTGCTGCAGACGATGCTGCTGCGCTCGATGCAGCAGGCCATCTACTCGCCGTACAACGTCGGCCACTTCGGCCTGTCCTACGAGGCCTACGCGCACTTCACGTCGCCGATCCGCCGCTATCCGGACCTGCTGACCCACCGCGTGATCAAGGCGCTGCTCCAGAGCCGGCGGTATGCGCCGCCGGTGCCGTCGGCCGAGACGATCGCCGCCGCGCCGCCGCCGCGCGGACGTCGCGGCGGGCCGGCCAAGCCCTCGGCCAAGGCCACCGCCCGTGCCGAGGACCGCGCCGAGGCCCGCAACCGGATGAGCCTCGCGCAGCGCGAGGAACTCGACCGCTGGCAGACGCTCGGGCTGCTGTGCTCGGCCAACGAACGGCGGGCCGACGACGCCTCGCGCGACGTCGAGGCCTGGCTCAAGTGCCAGTACATGCGCGAGCGCGTCGGCGAGCAGTTCCGCGGCCGCGTGACCGGGGTCGCGACCTTCGGCCTCTTCGTCACCCTCAACGACCTGTACGTCGAGGGCATGGTCCACGTGTCCGAGCTCGGCAGCGAGTACTTCCAGTACATCGAGGCTGCGCACGAGCTGCGTGGCGAGCGCACCGGCAAGCGCTACCGCCTGACCGACGAGATCGACGTCCAGGTCTCGCGGGTCGACCTCGAGCAGCGTCGCATCGAGTTCCGGATGGTCAAGGCCGATGCGCCGCGGATCGATGCGCGCGGTGCGCGCGTGCCGACGGCCGCCGAGCTCGGGCCGGAGCCGATCGCCGAGCGCGGTGGCCGCAAGGCCGCGCCCGCCAAGTCGGAGCAGGTCGCCCGGGTGCGCACCGAGCGCCAGGCGGCCAAGCGGCGGGGCGGCGCGAAGCCCGAGCAGCGCGGCCCCAAGCGCAAGCGGAGGTAGGCCGGTGCTCGTGTTCGGATTCCATTCGGTGACCTCGCGGCTGCGCAGCCAGGCGGCCTCGGTCAAGGAGCTCTACGTCGATGCCCGTCGCGAGGACGGACGCATGCGCGAGCTGCTGTCGGCGGCCGCGCAGGCCGGCGTCGAGGCGCGGCGCGTCGATGGGGCGCGGCTCGACAAGCTGTGCCCCAACCGTCGCCATCAGGGCGTCGTCGCGATCGCCGAGGCGCAGCCGCTGCGGGTCGGCTTCGATGAGCTGCTCGATGCGATCGACGGGCCGCCGCTGCTGCTGCTGCTCGACGGCGTGACCGATCCGCGCAACCTCGGTGCCTGCCTGCGGGTAGCCGACGGCGCGGGCGCCCATGCGGTGATCGCCCCCAAGGATCACGCCTGCCCGCTGAACGAAGCGGCGATCCAGACCGCGAGCGGCGCGGCCGAGAGCGTGCCCTACATCATGGTCACCAACCTCGCGCGCACGATCGACGAGCTCCAGGAGCGGCGCATCACCGTCATCGGCACGGCCGACGGCACCGATGCGACGCTCTACGACATCGAGGTGCCGGACTCGGTCGCCTGGGTCCTCGGCGCCGAGGGCGTCGGGCTGCGGCGCCTGACACGCGAGCGTTGCGACACGCTGGTGTCCATCCCGATGGCCGGCCAGGTGAGCAGCCTGAACGTGTCGGTCGCGGCCGGCGTCGTGCTCTACGAGACGGTGCGCCGCACGCGGCTGGCCAAGCCGGCGCGCTGACGCGCGCTCAGCCTTCGGGATCGGTGCGCGGGCGTCTGGGCGGCGAGGCCTCGTTGCGGCGCATCCGTGCACGGAAGTCCCAGGGGGCCTCGGGCTCGGCGTCCTGCCACAGGCCGGCTCGGCGCGCGCGGGCGGTGCGCTCGGCCTGCGCGTAGCGGGGCACGTCGGCCGGCGGCTGGTCGGCGCGGTAGCGCACGAAATGCCAGGCCAGGCCGGCCTCGACCAGCGACAGCGCGGCATCCGTGGGCGGCAGGTCGGCGTCGAGCACCCACACCTTCGCGACCGTCCGGTCGAACACGTCCTGCTTGATCGGATCGATCCGCAGCCGCCGGCCGCGCAGCATGTCGCCGAGGTGGCGGCGCGACTGCTCGGCGTAGGGCTGGTGGTGTTCGGGCGCATCGATGCCCGAGACGCGGATGCGCAGCCGCCGGCCGTCCTCGCCGCGAAAGGTGAACGAATCGCCGTCGTGGACGTCGAGCGCCA
>JAIYAG010000320.1 GCA_027489195.1 Burkholderiales bacterium
AACTGGGTGATGTCGCTCGGGCTGTCGAAGGTGCAGTTCCTGCTGCTGTCGCAGGCGATCATCTTCCTGCTCGGCTGGCCGCTCGAGTGGGCGGAGATCATCGTCATCTTCATGCCGATCTTCATCCCGCTGCTCGACAACTTCGGCGTCGATCCGCTGTTCTTCGGCCTGCTGGTGGCACTGAACCTGCAGACCGCGTTCCTGTCGCCGCCGGTGGCGATGGCCGCCTTCTACCTGAAGGGCGTGGCGCCGCCGCACGTGACGCTGAACCAGATCTTCGCGGGCATGATCCCGTTCATGCTGATCCAGATCATCGCGCTCGCGCTGCTGTACGTGTTCCCCGAGATCGGGCTCTGGCTGCCGGCGGTGCTCTACAAGTGACGCTCGCCGTCGACGTGCTGCCGCGAGGTCTTTGCACTCCTTGACGGTTGCGGACGGCCGGCTTGCCTCGGGGAAGCCGACAATGGGCCCCCACCTGACGGGGAGCGGCGATGGTGACGGCGGACCGATGCGTCGAGAGAGCGATCCGGGCAGGCACGACCTGCCTGGGCGCGCTCGCGTGCGGTGCGGCGAGCGCGGCCCCCGGCGGCGCGCCGGGCGGTGATCCGACGGGCGCGGTCCTCGCCGTGCTGGCCGCGGCCCTCGCGGTCGCCCTGGGGGTCGTCGGCTGGTCGTTGCGCCGCGAGCGTGCCGCGCGCCTCGAGGCCGAGAGCCTGCTGCAGCGCGAGCGCGTGGCGCTGCGGGCGGCGACCGAACGGCGTGCGCGCCACTTCTCGGCGATGGCCCGCGAAGGCAGCGAGGAGCTCGGCGCGCTGGATGCCGCGATCGACCTGCTCGGCAGGCTGCGGCTCGAGCCGGCCACCCGCATGCACCTGGCTGCCATCCGGCGCGCCGCGGCGGCGCTGGGCGCGCAGCTCTCCCACGCGCTCGACTACGAGGCGATCGAGCAGGGCCGCGTGCATCCGCGGCCGCAACGCACCGACGTCGTCGCGCTGATGCGCGAGGTGGCCTCGCAGTCCTCCTCCGAGGCGGCCGACCGGCGCGTCGCGTTCGCGCTGTTCGTGCCGCAGCATCCGTTCCCCTCCATGCGCATCGATCCGCTGCGGGTGCGGCAGATCGCCGATGCGATGATCCGCGAGGCGATCCTGCGGCTCGGCCAGGGCGAGGTCCGCGTCGAGCTGCGCTACCGGCGCATCACCGCGGGCGGCATCGACGCCTGGCTGACGGTCACGGTGCACGACGACGGCCCGGCCCCCGAGCCCGGCCTGCTCGAGCGGCTGCAGGCCTCGATCGACGACACGCTCGACGTCACCGCCGACGCGGGCCTGCCCAGCGATCCGGCGGCCGGGGTCGGCCTGTGGCGGGCCGGGCGCCTCGCCCGCGCGCTCGGCGGTGCGCTGCAGCTGGCCGTGGGGCCGTCGGCGCGCGGCCTGACGCGCGAGCTGCGGCTGCCGGTGCGGCTCGACGACGGCGAGGCCCGGGGCGCGCTGCTCGAGGACCTGAACGCCGGATTCGTGCGGCCGCAGCTGCCGGCGGGCGGCCCCACGCGCGGCCGCCTGCTGCTGGTCGAGGACGATCGCGTCGTGCAGTTCACCCTCGAGCACCAGCTCGTCCGGCTCGGCTACGACGTGTGCACCGCGGATGACGCCGAGGACGCGCTGGACCTCTGGATGGCCTCTCCGACGCCCTTCGTGGTGACCGACCTCGGCCTGCCCGGCCGCGACGGCGTGACGCTGATCGCGGCCATCCGCGAGGCCGAGCGCGTGCGCGGGCTGCCGCGCTCGCGCGTGGTGGTGCTCACCGGCGAGGTGACGCAGGTCGCGCGCTCGTACGAGGCCGGTGCCGACGAGGTGCTGGCCAAGCCGGCGACCGGCGAGCGCCTGGAGCAGGTGCTGTCGCAGGCGACGACGGCCGCGTCCACCGCGGGCGCGCGGCCGGCGGCGGTCGCGACGCCGCTGCGCAGCGGCGTGTCGGCGCCGACCTCGCCTCCGAGCCCGTCCCAGCAGTCCCAGCAGTCCCAGTCGCAGCAGCAGTCCCAGTCCCCCGCGCGGCCGGTCGGGAACTAGGTCGGCCCGACGACCCGGCGCTCGCCCGGACGGGGCGGTGCGTCCGGTCCGCGCGAGTACAGCAGCAGGCCCCCCGCCAGGCTCGCGCCGATGACCGCGAACATCGCCCGGTAGGCGGGCTCCGGATAGCCGTCCGCGGCATCGCCGGCGAAGGCCGCGGCCACCGCGCCCGTCGCCACCGGCATCACCGAGGCGCCGACCACCTGGGCGAGGTTCAGCGTGGTCATCCCGCGGCCGAGCAGCCGGTCGGGAAAGAGGCTGCGGCCGTGCGCGACGATGGTCACGCCGTAGCTGGCGACGCCGCACAGCGCGACCAGCAGCCCGATCGCGACCGCCACCGGCGGATGCGGCCAGAGCGCCAGCAGCGCCAGCGTCGCCAGCGTCAGCGAGCCGCCGGTCAGCACGACGCGCTTGCGCGTGTTGAAGCGCGCATCGAGCGGCCCGCAGACGAGCACGCCGATCACCTGTGCGACGGTCATCGCCGCCAGCACCTGCCCGCGCGCGTTGCCGTCGAGTCCGTGCACGTCGTGCAGGTAGGGGCCTGCCCACAGGCCGAGGACGGTCGAGACGACGGCATAGGCCACGGTCTGGATCGCCACCACCGGGGCCAGGCCGGGCGCGCGCAGCACCTCGCCGATGCCGCGCAGCACCACGCCGAGCGACTCGGGCACCGGGGGCGGGCTGCCGACGGCGTCCGGCCGGTCCTGCCGGATGCCGAACCAGAACGCAGCGCCGGCTGCCGCGGTCGTCGCCGCCGCCAGCACGAAGGCGGTCCGCCAGCCGGCGGCGGCGGCCAGGGCGGCGAGCGGCCAGCCCGCGAGCAGGTTGCCGAGCTGGCTGAGCGCGAACACACGCGACAGCGCGGTACCCAGCCGCTCGCCGGAGAACCAGCGCGAGCACATCAGCACGGCTGCCATGAAGTAGGCCGCGCAGCCCAGGCCGACGACGGCACGCGCCGCGATCAGCGAGGCCTCGCTGCGGGCGGCGGCGGTCATCAGCGAGCCCGCCACCGCGATCACGGTCAGGCCGGCCACCAGCCGCCGCGGGCCGATCCAGTCGAGCAGCACACCGATCGGCAGCTGCACCGCGATCAGCACGACGAAGAACATGCCGCCGGCCAGGCCCAGGGCCTGCGGTCCGATCGACAGCTCGCGGACCAGCTCGGGCGCGATGACGCCCAGCGAGGAGCGGTGGAACTGGGAGACGGCGGTGATCGCCGCCAGGACGGCGATCAGGCGCCCGGTCGCGGTGCCCGGGGCGGCGCTCAGCGCAGCGCGGCCCGCCGGGCGGCGTCGCGCGCGGGCTCGGCCATCAGGGCTGGCACGGCGAACGGCGCCGCGTCGTCGGGCTCGAGTCGGCCGCGGCGCAGCGGCGCCAGCGGATCGGCGTCGCGAACGAGCACGGCGGTCTCGGGCCATTCGTCGTTGCCGGCGATCTCGGGCACGAAGACCGGCGGCTCGACCGGCTCGGGCCGGGCGGCGGGCACCCGGAACGGCACCGTCGCGACGCCAGCGGTCTGCGTCGGCTCGGTGGGGGGCGTGCGGGTCTGTGTGCCTTCGGGAGTCAGTATCGTCTCGGCGACGGCTCGGGTCGGGGCCTGCGCGACCGGGGGCACGAGTTCGGCGAGCGCGAGCGCGTGGGCCGCCGCCGCCTCGGCATCACGCCGCACCACCGCCAGTCCGAGTGCGCTCTGCAGCGTCAGCGTGCGGACCAGGTCGGGGCCGGCGCCGGTGCGGGTGAGCTGGGTCGTGGCCAGCCGCTGCCGGTGGGCGGCGCGGACCGGCTCGAGGGCATGGTCGACCGAACGCAGCAGGCGGTTGCCGCAGGCGTCGGCGAGTGCCGCGTAGAGCGCGGCGTCGGCCGCGATCCAGGCGGCGGCATCGGCCGAGCCGACCGCGCCGGCGAGGGCTCGCACCGACTGCAGGATCGCCCCGTGCTGGCCGCGGCCGGCCTCGCGCGCGGCATCGGCCGCGAGCGCCGGCTCGATGATGCGGCGCAGCGCCGTCGCCTCGGCCAGCATCGAGTCGGGGCCGGGCTCGGTGATCGCGACCGCGATCAGGACCGGGTCGAGCAGGTTCCAGGCCGCCTCGGGGGCGACCGTCGTGCCGACCTTGGGCCGCGCGACAACCAGCCCCTTGCCGCCGAGGTCGGCCAGCGCCTCGCGCACCACCGTACGGCTGACGCCGTGGCGTCGGCCGAGTGCGGGCACGTCGATGGGATCGCCGGGACGCAGCTCGCGCCGGGCGATGCGCCCGAGGAGGTCGCGGGCAAGCAGCGCGCTGCGGGACGGGGTCTTGGCCATCCCGCAATTGTATGACCAACCCGTGACGCGGTCTGCACCGAATGGGTCGGACCGGTACGGCCCGATGCGTGGCGGCGCGAGGCGGGCCGCCGCTTCCGGAGCACGTCGGCCACCGTCGGCGCCGGCGCCGGCCCGGTCGGCCTCGCCGTCCGGAGTCGCCACCACCTGCGCTCGGGCCTGGATCGGCGCCGGAAGCGATGGGTCGATCAATCTCGGTGCGAGCGCTCGCTATCGACGGATGTGCCGTCTGAAGGCGGTATTCAACTCGGATCGCTTGGCGCCTCGGCCGCCCCGAGCGGGGTGGCCGGGCGTTGCGGGCGACCCGCCGTCATGGCGGACCCCCCATGTATCCCAGCGCCGGCCGAGGCCGGGCCGGTGGTCCGATCAATCCTGCGTGCGGTCCTGCGCGGCGCGCAGCTCGGCCAGCACGCGCGGGTCGTGCGCGGCCAGCTCGACCATCGCGGCCGCGTTGTGCGCGTCGATGCGGGCTTCGCGCCAGGTGTCGAGACCGCGGATGCCGGCCTCCACCAGACGGGACAGCAGGGTCACGCCGGTGGTCATGCGGTCGATGCCGCCGTGGGTGGTGCCGGTGATCACGTTCGCGCCGGGGGCCATATGGATCGTCGTCATGTTCGGTGCTCCTGGGACGGGTCGCCCGCAATCGGGTGACCACGCAGTCACGATGCGGCAGCGCAGCAATCTTTTCCAATGGATGTTCGGAATTCATACCATTCGCCGATAGAATGATTGAATGGACAAGCCATTCATCCTTTCCGATCGACCGTCCGTCCCCGACCATCGACCGCCGGTCCCGGTGAACTTCCGGACGCTCGACCTGAACCTGTTGCGCGTCTTCGACGAGGTGATGGCCGAACGCAACCTGACCCGCGCCGGCGCCCATCTGGCGATGACGCAGCCGGCGGTCAGCAATGCGCTCAGGCGGCTGCGCGATGCGCTGCACGACGAGCTGGTGGTGCGCGCCGGCTATGGCGTGCAGCCCACGCCCCGGGCGCTCGAGCTCTGGCCGGCGGTGCGGGCCGCGCTCGACACGCTGCGCTCGGCGATGCAGACCGGCGAGTTCGATGCCGCCGGTTCGCGCGAGAGCTTCGTGCTGGCCATGGCCGACGCCACGGCCGCGCTGCTGATGCCGCCGCTGGTGCGGCGGCTCGAGGCCGACGCGCCCGGCCTGTCGCTGCGGGTCCGGCCGCTCCTCACCCGCGACCCTCGCGGCCTGCTGTCCTCGGGGGAACTGGACCTGGCGATCGGCTACTTCCCGGCCGCGGTCGCGGCGATCGACATGGCGTCGATGCAGGAGGGCGGGCCCGAGCCGATCGAGCACGGGCGCCTGTACGACAGCCGCTACGTCTGCGTGATGCGGGCCGGTCATCCGCTGGCCACCGGGCCGCTCGACCTCGACCGATATTGCGCCGCGCGTCACCTGCTCGTCAGCTTCTCGGGCCGCCCGTTCGGCTTCGTCGACGAGTCGCTCGCCGCGATCGGCCGGCGGCGGCGGGTGGTGCTGACGGTGAACCAGTTCTTCACCGCCGGCCAGGTGGTCGCCTCGACCGACCTGCTGACCGTGCTGCCCGAGCGCTTCGTGCCGACCGCCGGCATCGCGCCGGGGCTCGTGATGCGGGCGCTGCCGATGGACCTGCCGATCGTCCACGTCGATCAGCTGTGGCACCGGCGCAGTGCCGCCCGGCCGGCCCATGCCTGGCTGCGGCGCGCAGTGAGCGACGCGGCGCGCGAGGCCTTCGAGCCGCCGGACGGTGCGGCAGCCGCGGGCGACCCGGCACCGGCCTGAGCCGCGACGGATCGCCGCGTATCATCGGCGGCATGCGCCCCGTCCGAGCGGCCGCCCCGGAGCCCGGCCCGCTGTCGCTGCCGGCGTACCGCATCTACTGGCTGTCGCGCCTCGCCGCGACGCTGGCCGCGCAGATCCAGGTCGTCGCCGTCGGCTGGCAGATGTACGCGCTGACCGACAGCGCGCTCGACCTCGGACTGGTCGGTCTCGTGCAGTTCCTGCCGAGCGTGCTGCTGCTGTTCGTGGTCGGCCCGATCGTCGACCGCCGGGACCGGCGGCTGATCCTCGCGGGATGCCGCCTGCTGCAGGGGGCGGCGACACTCGCGCTCGCGGTCGCCACCGCCGGCGGCTGGGCGAGCCGCGAGGCGCTGTTCGCGTTCGTGTTCGTGCTGGGCGCCACCCGCGCCTTCGAGATGCCGGCCGCCCAGTCGCTGCTGCCGACGCTGGTGCCGGCCTCGATGCTGTCGCGGGCGGTGGCCATCGCGAGCTCCGCGCACCAGGCCGCCACCATCGGCGGGCCCGCGCTCGGCGGGTTCCTGTACGTCGCCGGCGCGCAGGCGACCTACGCGGTCGCGGGCGTCATGTACCTGCTGTCGGGCCTGATGGCGCTGCGTGTCCCCGAGCGGCGCGACGCCGACGCGCCGCGCCCGGAGATCACCCGCGCGTACCTGTTCGCCGGCATCGGCTTCATCCGGTCGCGACCGGCGCTGCTCGGCGCGATCTCGCTCGACATGGTTGCCGTGCTGCTCGGCGGCGCGACCGCGCTGCTGCCGATCTACGCGCGCGACATCCTGCTCACCGGCCCGTGGGGCCTCGGGCTGCTGCGCTCGGCGCCCGCGGTGGGTGCGCTCGCGGTCGCGCTGTGGCTGTCCCGGCGGCCACTCGACCGCCGCGTCGGGCCGATGCTGTTCGGCGCGGTGGCGCTGTTCGGCGCGGCCACGGTGGTGTTCGGGCTGTCCACCTCGCTGCCGCTGTCGTTCGCCGCGCTGGTGATGCTGGGCGCGGGCGACATGGTCAGCGTCGTGATCCGCATGTCGATCGTCCAGCTCGAGACGCCCGACGACATGCGCGGACGCGTCGGTGCGGTCAACTCGGTGTTCATCGGCGCGTCGAACCAGATCGGCGAGTTCGAGTCCGGGGTCGTGGCGGCCTGGCTCGGGCCGGTCGCGGCGGTGGTGCTGGGCGGCCTCGGTACGCTCGCGGTGGTCGGCCTGTGGATGCGGCTCTTCCCGAGCCTCGCGCAGCGCGACCGCTTGGACCCGGGCGACGGCGGTCGGGCCGGGCAGTAAGTCATCGTTTGGCCCTGGCGACGCTTGCGATCCGGCGGGGGGATCGCCATCGTGGCGGAATCGTCGCGCGCGAACCCGCCGCGGCCGTGGGCGTGGCCGTCGAGACGACGGCCCGCGATGCACCGACGCCGATGCACCCTGACCGACTCCTTCCGACCCGACGCGCCCTGCGGGGTGCCGCCGTGGCCGCCGTCCTCGCCGTCCTCTGCGCCTGCGCCACGCCGCAGGGACCGTCCCCGGTCGAGCGGCTGCGCGTGCTGATCGCGGCCGGCGACCTGCCGGGCGCCGATGCGCTGATCGCGGCGCGGCCGCAGGACCTGGACGCGCGTCGGGCGCTCGACCTCGCGATCCGCGGCGGCCAGCTCGAGGCGATGCGGCACTTCGTCCGCACGGTCGGCCCCGACGTGCCGCTCGATCCCGACGCCACCACGCCGCTGATCCGGGCGGTCGTCGACGCCCCGTCGCAGGCGCGCGCCGAGCTGGTCGCCGCGCTGCGTCAGGCGGGTGCCGACCCGGCCCGGCGTGACCGCTATGGCCGCGATGCGCGGGACTACGCGGCGACGCGCGGCGCGCCCGACCTGCTCGCCCTGCTCGAGGACGTGCCGGCGCCGCGTGCGACCGTCGCCGCGCCGCCCGCCTTCGCCGCATGGCTCGGTGCCGGTGTGGACACATCGATCGCACACGTGTCGGCGACGCCGGCCAGCACGATTGCAGCCGCGCCCGGCGCGGCCGTGCGCGGAGCGAGGACGCCCGGTGCGGTGGCGCGCGGTGCCGCGGCGACCGGCGCTGCCGACCGGGGGGCATCGGCATCCGGTGCTTCCGTTCGCGGTGCGTCGCCAGGCGCGGCATCCCGCGGTGCTGCCGAGCCTGGCCACGCCGCGCCCGGCGACGCGGTGTCCGGTCCCCTCGCACCGGCCGCGCTGCTGCGCCGCTCGCCCTGGCGCCCCGCGGTCGCGCCGGCGGCGTCCGAGACGACGCAGGCGGCCGTCCGCTTCCATGCCGACGGCACGGCCGACGTGCTCCGGGTCGCCTCGGGCGCCGGCCGGCCGGAGCCGCTGTCCGGCTCGTATGCGGCCTGGCGCATCGACGACGGACGCCTTCGGCTGGCGATGGTCGGCGACGCCTTCTCGGCCGGCTGCATCGGCGGGCCCGCACCGGCACCCGGCGGCGAGCCCGACCGGCTGGCGCTGTCGTGCGAGCCGCTGCCGGCGCTCGCCCTGGTGGCCGGCGCGGCCTGGAGCCAGGACCTCGCGCGCGCCATGCTCGACGAGATCGAGGCGCCGCAGGCGCCCTCGATCGTCGAGCTCGCCAGCGGTCGTGCGCCGCCCGAGTCGCTCGGTCGCACGGTGCGCAGCGCACTGCCGGTCGCGCTGCACGGCAGCGCGCCCGGTGCGACCTGCCGACCCGCGCGCGCGCGGCCGCGTGCCGCTGTCCCGTCGCCGCGCGTGTTCGGCGACTGGCTGGCGATGGACACGCGCCGCTTCGAGGCGATGGCGCCCCTGTCGGGCAACCTGTGTCCGCAGCCGGCGGCACGCGACGCCGCGCTCAAGGTGTGCCGCGAGCGTGCCGGACGCCACGCCGCCGCCGCGTGCCGCAGCGTCGGCGGCTGTCCGGTGGGGCAGGTGTCCGCGCTCGTCGGGCTGCCCGGCGTCGAGGCCGGCTGGGTGGCCTGCGACCCGGACCCCGGCGCGGCGCGGCGCAAGGCGCTCGACGCCTGCCGCGCGGACCTCGGCTGCGACTGTCAGGTGGTCGCGCTCTCGGGCCGCAACCTGATGGCCGCTGCGGGCGCAGGCGGCGCGAGCTGCCGCGCGCCGAAGCACTGAGACGCGGTCCGGCGCACGCACCGGCCCGCACCCGCCCGCCCGTCACCCCCGCTCGGCCGTCCCGCCCGCCTGCGCGAACACCGTCTCCAGCCAGGCGATGAACGCGACCACGTGCCGCTGTCGCGCCGAGTCGCGGTTGACGACGAGGTAGTAGCCCCAGCCCGACGGCATCGGTCGTCCGAGCGGCGCGATCAGGCGTCCGCTCGCCAGATGCGCCTGCACGTAGATCGACGGCGCGAGCATCACGCCCTGCTCGTGCAGCGCCGCGTCCAGCGCCTGATGGGTGAAGCTGAGCATCAGGCGCGGCGCCTCGGCCGGCATCGGCGTTCGGGCGCGTGCGAACCAGCGCTCCCAGTGGCCGCCGTCGAGCGTGGTCGGCGCGTCCTCCACCAGCAGCGTCGCGCGCCCGAGGTCCGCGGCGCGCCGGATCGGCCCGATGCGCGCGGCCAGCAGCGGGCTCAGCACCGGCACGAGCTGCTCGTCGTGCAGCAGCGTCAGGCCGCGCGGCGCGCGTTCGTGCCGGAAGTAGCGCAGGGCGACGTCGTACCCCTCGCCCTCGAGGTCGCGCACCGTGTCGCTCGCGTCGATCCGCAGGTCGATGCCCGGATGCAGTCGCGAGAACTCGGGCAGCCGGGGCACCAGCACCAGCGAAGCGAGCGAGGCCGCGGTGGTGAGCGCGAGCCGCCGGCGCCGCCGCTGGCCGCGGATGTCCTCGACCGAGCGATCGATCTCGCGCAGCGCGGCCTGCACGTCGCGGAACAGCCGCTCGCCCGATTCGGTGAGCTGCAGGCTGCGCACGCCGCGCCGGAAGAGCGACCGGCCGAGCTGGGTCTCGATGCCCTGGATCTGCCGCGACACCGCCGACTGCGTGAGGCCGAGCTCGTGCGCGGCGAGCGTGAAGCTCAGCAGGCGCGCGGCGGCCTCGAAGCCGCGCAGGCCGGTCAGCGGAAGGGGGCGGCTTCTGGGTGACGGCATGCACGCAAGTATGCACGCGTGCATGCATGCGTTTCACTCATGCATGCTGCGCGTGATTTGCGTTTGTCGGCGCGGGGCGCGCTGCCGACACTGACCGCAGGGCACCGGCATCCGCGCCGGGCCGCCCGGCCCACTCTTCCTGGAGGCACATCGCCATGAGCACCCTCGACCTCGCCGCCGCCCGCGTCATGCGCCTTCGCGATGCCACGCGCGAGCGCGCACCGCGCCGTGCCGCGGTGCCCGGTGCGGTCGCCGCCGCGCCCGCTCCGGTCAAGGGCTCGTGGTTCGCGCGCGCCGTCGCGGCCTGGCGCCGTCAGCGCCGCATCGCCGCCGGGCGCGCGGCGCTGCGCGAGCTCGACGACCGCATGCTCGCCGACCTCGGCCTGGACCGGGGCGGCATCGAGGGGGCGGTGCGCCGCGGCCGCGTCTAGCGGGCCGGTGCGCCCTAGCGCAGCGAGCGGTTCACGCCCTCGAGCGCGCCCGCGCCCGGGATCAGCTCGGCCTCGCCGAGCCGGTTGAACGGCGTGCCGGTGGTGTTCAGGTGCGCGTGCATGTCCACCGGATGCGGGTCGACATACAGCAGCCCGGTCACCACCTCGCCGAGCGCCTGGTGCTGCGCGATGTAGTTCATCGCGCCGACGCGGTCGGTCGGGTCGTAGCCCTCGGCGATCCGGCGCAGCCGCATCATCGAGCCGTCGGCCTGCGGCACGTCGACGTAGCCGCCCGGCGCCGCCTCGGCCTTGACCTCCTCGGCGAGGTCGATGAAGTCGATGCGGTTGACCGCCTCGTTGTGCGCCCGCACGTACTCGTAGCTCTTGGTGCTGCCGGCATGGTTGTTGAACGCCACGCAGGGGCTCACCACGTCGATGAAGGCCGCGCCGCGGTGCTCGATCGCGCCCTTGATCAGCGGCACGAGCTGCGCCTTGTCGCCGGAGAAGCCGCGCGCGACGTAGGTGGCGCCGAGCTGCAGCGCGAGCGAGACCATGTCGATCGGCGCATCCGAGTTGACGATGCCGCGCTTGGACTTCGAGCCCTGGTCGGCGGTCGCCGAGAACTGGCCCTTGGTGAGGCCGTACACGCCGTTGTTCTCGACGATGTAGACCATGTCGACGCCGCGCCGCATGACGTGGGCGAACTGGCCGAGGCCGATCGAGGCGGAGTCGCCGTCGCCGGACACGCCGAGGTACAGCAGGTCGCGGTTGGCGAGGTTCGCGCCGGTCAGCACCGAGGGCATGCGCCCGTGCACGGTGTTGAAGCCGTGCGAGTTGCCGAGGAAGTAGTCGGGCGTCTTGCTCGAGCAGCCGATGCCGGAGAGCTTGGCGACCCGGTGCGGCTCGATGTCGAGCTCCCAGCAGGCCTGCACCAGCGCGGCCGAGATCGAGTCGTGGCCGCAGCCGGCGCACAGCGTCGAGATCGCGCCCTCGTAGTCGCGCCGCAGGTAGCCGACCTTGTTGCGCGCGAGCGTGGGGTGGTGCAGGCGGGGCTTGGCGAGATAGGTCATGAGGCGCTCCGGGTGGTCGCCGCGGTGATGCGTCCGATGATGAAGCGCGCGGTGATCGGCGTGCCGTCGTAGTGCAGCACCGACACCAGCCGGTGCGGGTCGACCTGCAGCTCGTTGACGAGCATCGACTTCATCTGCGCGTCGCGGTTCTGCTCGACCACGAAGACCTTCTCGTGCGCGTCGATGAAGGCCTTCACCGAGTCGGGGAACGGGAAGGCCCGCAGCCGCATCGTGTCGAGCGCGACGCCGTGCTCGTCGAGCACCTCGAGCGCCTCGTCCATCGCGGGGCTGGTCGAGCCGAAGTAGATCGCGCCGAGCGTGGCCTTCTTGCGGGCCTTCTTCACCACCGGCTGGGGCACGAGCGACTTCGCGGTGTCGAACTTCCGCAGCAGCCGCTCCATGTTGTAGACGTAGTCCTGCCCGGTCTCGCTGTACTTCGCGTACGGATTGCGGGTGGTGCCGCGCGTGAAGTAGGCGCCCTTGGTCGGATGCGTGCCGGGGTAGGTGCGGAACGGTATGCCGTCGCCGTCGACGTCCAGGTAGCGGCCGAAGTCGCGGCCGGACTCGAGCATGTCGAAGTCCATCACCTTGCCGCGGTCCATGCGCTTCGTGTCGTCCCAGGCGAGCGGCCGGCACAGCCGCGTGTTCATGCCGATGTCGAGGTCGGTCATCACGAACACCGGGGTCTGCAGCCGGTCGGCCAGGTCGAGCGCCGCGGCCGTGTGCTCGAAGCACTCGGTCGGATCCTCGGGCAGCAGCAGCACGTGCTTGGTGTCGCCGTGCGAGGCGTACGCGCAGGCGATCAGGTCGGCCTGCTGGGTGCGCGTCGGCATGCCGGTGGACGGCCCGCCGCGCTGCACGTTGACGATGGTCACCGGGATCTCGGCGAAGTAGGCCAGGCCGATGAACTCGGTCATCAGCGAGATGCCCGGGCCGCTGGTCGCGGTGAACGCGCGCGCGCCGTTCCAGCCGGCGCCGACCACCATGCCGATCGAGGCGAGCTCGTCCTCGGCCTGCACGATCGCGACGCGCGAACGCCCCGTCTCCGGGTCGGTGCGGAACTTCTTGCACCAGGCGGTGAACGCCTCGGCCACCGAGGAGCTCGGCGTGATCGGGTACCAGGCGCAGACGCTCGCGCCGCCGTACACCGCGCCGAGCGCCGCCGCCGAGTTGCCCTCCATGAAGATGCGGTCGCCGACCGCGTCGCGCCGCTCGATGCGCAGGCCGATCGACTCGAGGCACTGGGTCGCGTAGTCGCGGCCCAGGTGCAGGGCCTTGACGTTGGAGTCGAGCAGCCGCTCCTTGCCCTTGTACTGCTCGCCGAACAGTTGCTCGATCACCGTCGACTCGATGCCGAGCAGCACCGACAGCGCGCCCAGGCAGACGATGTTCTTCATCAGCTGCCGCTCGCGCGACTCGCCGTAGGTGGCGTTGCAGATCTCGGTGAGCGGCATGCCGATCGCGATCACGTCGTCGCGGAAGCGCTCGGGCGGCAGGAACTTGGTCGAGTCGTAGAACAGGTAGCCGCCGGGCTCGATCTCCTTGACGTCGCGCTCCCAGGTCTGCGGGTTCATCGCGACCATCATGTCGACGCCGCCGCGCCGACCGAGCCAGCCCTTCTCGGAGACCCGTACCTCGTACCAGGTCGGCAGCCCCTGGATGTTGGAGGGGAAGATGTTGCGCGGGCTGACCGGCACGCCCATGCGCAGGATGGCGCGGGCGAACAGCTCGTTGGCCGAGGCCGAGCCCGAGCCGTTGACGTTGGCGAACTTCACGACGAAGTCGTTGACCGCGGCCAGCGGGCGCACGGCGCCCGCCGGTCGCACCTGCCCCGCGTTGATCGGCGCGTTCATGCGTGCCCCCGTTGCGCGGGCGCGGCCAGCACGGCACCGCCTCCGCCCTTGCCGCCACCGGCCGATGTCGCGGCCACCTTGTACGGCGCGCGGTTCACGCCCGCGCCCGCCCGCCCGGGCACCTCGCCCGCGTGCGTCATGTTCAGCAGGAACTTCTGCATGTCCCAGGCCCCGGTCGGGCAGCGCTCGGCGCACAGGCCGCAGTGCAGGCAGACGTCCTCGTCCTTGACCATCACGCGCCCGGTCTTGAGCGCGCCGGACACGTACAGCGCCTGCTCGAGGTTCAGCGCCGGCGCGCTCAGCCGGCCGCGCACCTCGGCCTCCTCGCCGTCGGCGGGGAAGGTGATGCAGTCGGTCGGGCAGATGTCGACGCAGGCGTCGCACTCGATGCACTGCGAGCCGGTGAACACCGTCTGCACGTCGCAGTTCAGGCAGCGCTGCGTCTCACGGTAGGCGGTCGCCGCATCGAAGCCGAGCTCGACCTCGATCTTGATGCTGCGCAGCGCCTGCTCGGCCGCGGCCAGCGGCACCTTCTGGCGCAGGTCGTTGGCGACGTCGTTGTCGTACGCCCACTCGTGGATGCCCATCTTCTGCGAGACCAGGGTCACGCCGGGCGCGGGCCGCTGCGCCACGTCCTCGCCGTCGAGGTGACGGTGGATCGAGATCGCCGCGTCGTGGCCGTGCGCCACCGCCCAGATGATGTTCTTCGGGCCGAGGGCCGCGTCGCCGCCGAAGAACACGTTCGGGATCGTCGACTGCAGCGTCGTCGCGTCGAGCTTGGGCAGGCCCCAGCGGTCGAACTCGAGGCCCACGTCGCGCTCGATCCAGGGGAAGGCGTTCTCCTGGCCGA
>JAIYAG010000089.1 GCA_027489195.1 Burkholderiales bacterium
CCCTTGACCTTGCCGGTGATCGTGCCTTCGACCAGGGTGCTGTCGTCGAGCGCGCGCTCGAGGTTGACCCAGGCCGCCAGCCGCTTGGCGCGGTCGCGCGACAGACGCGTCTCGCCGTAGCCGTTCTCGAGCGAATCGATGGCGACGGAGACGAAGTCGCCTTCCTTGACGTCGAGCTCGCCGCGATCGTTATGGAACTCCTCGATCGGGATGAAGCTCTCGGATTTGAGTCCGGCGTTGACGACCACGAAGTTGTGGTCGATGCGGACCACCTCGGCGGTGATCACCTCGCCTTGCCGCATCTCCTGCTTGGAGAGCGACTCTTCGAAGAGCTTCGCGAAACTCTCGGTCTCTGGAATGGAAGTGGTGTTCAAGTAGGTGTCCTGTACGCGCGCCGGAGAGAGGGAACGCGAGGTGCCGGACCCGATGTCCTGCACCCGCCTTGCGACCCGTAAATCCAGCGGTGTTGACGTGAAAAGCGGTGCGCTCGCGCGTGCCGCTACCCTTGCGCCGTCCAGAGCTCGAGCACCTTCTCCACCGTCTCGTCGATGGAGAGCGAAGTCGAATCCAGGACGTGCGCACCCTCTGCCTGAGCCAGCGGGGCGACCGAGCGCGATGCGTCGCGCGCGTCCCGTTCCCGAAGATCCTGCAAAAGGCCCGGGAGATTAGCAGAAATCCCCTTTTCGATCAACTGCTTATGGCGACGGTCCGCGCGCGACTCGGCACTGGCCGTCAGGAACACCTTGAGCGTGGCGTCCGGGAAGACCACCGTGCCCATGTCGCGGCCATCGGCGACCAGGCCCGGAGGGCGCCGGAAACCGCGCTGCAGGCCGAGGAGCGCGGCGCGCACGCCAGCGTGGACAGCCAGCCGCGAGGCGCCGTTGCCGACCGCTTCGTCGCGGATCGCGTCGGTGACGTCCGCCCCGCCGAGGACGATCCGGCCGTCGGCGGTGAAGTCGACCGGCAGGGCGGCGGCGAGCCGCGCGAGCCCCTCGGCGTCGTCGAAGGGCACGCCCGCCCGCAGCGCTGCCAGCGCGGTCAGGCGGTAGAGCGCCCCGCTGTCGAGGTAGTGCCAGCCCAGGGCGGCGGCCACCCGCTGTGCGATCGTGCCCTTGCCCGAGGCCGTCGGGCCGTCGAGGGCGAGCACCGGTGCGAGCCGCGCGTCGATCGACGCGGGCACCGGGCGGACGCCCGCCTGCGGGCTCGGGTCGCCGCTCATCAGGCCCGGACGGGCTCGACGTCGATGCCCGCCTCGCGGGCGAGCTCGACGAAGTTCGGGAACGAGGTGCCGACGTTGGCGGTGTCGGCGATGCGGATCGGACCCGCCGCACGCAGCGAAGCGACCGAGAAGGCCATCGCCGGCCGGTGGTCGCCGTGCGAGTCGACCGAGCCGCCGGCGAACACGTCGGCGCGATCGCCGCGCCCCTCGATGACGATGCCGTCGGGCGTCGGGGTGGCGTCGATGCCCAGCGCGCGCAGCCCTTCGGCCATCACGGCGATGCGGTCGGATTCCTTGACACGCAGCTCCTCGGCGCCGGTGACGGTCGTGCGGCCGCGCGCGCAGGCGGCGGCGATGAACAGCACCGGGAACTCGTCGATCGCGAGCGGCACGAGCTCGGGGGGCACGTCGATGCCGCGCAGCGACGAGGAGCGGATCCGCAGGTCGGCGACCGGCTCGCCGCCGACGGTGCGCGGATGCTCGAGCGTCAGGTCGGCGCCCATCAGCCGCAGGATGTCGATCACGCCGGTGCGCGTCGGATTCGTGCCGACGTGGCGCAGCAGCAGGTCCGCGTCGCGGGCGATCGCGCCGGCCACCAGGAAGAACGCGGCCGACGAGATGTCGGCGGGCACGTCGATGTCGGCGGCACGCAGCGCGACGCCACCGCGCACGGTGACGGTCGCGCCGTCGACCGCGACCGGCACGCCGAAGGCGCCGAGCATCCGTTCGGTGTGGTCGCGGGTCGGCGCGGGCTCGGTCACCCGGGTCTCGCCGTCGGCATACAGGCCGGCGAGCATCAGCGCCGACTTCACCTGGGCACTGGCGACCGGCATGGCGTAGTCGATGCCGTGCAGCCGTCCGGCCGGCGGATGGATGCGCAGCGGCGGGCGGCCGTCGGCGGTGTCGATGCGCGCGCCCATCCGCGCGAGCGGCTCGGTCACGCGCTTCATCGGGCGGCGCGTGAGGCTGGCGTCGCCGACCAGCCGCGCCTCGAACCCCTGGCCGGCGAGCAGCCCGGACAGCAGGCGCATCGAGGTCCCCGAGTTGCCGCAGTCGAGGTCGACCGTCGGCGCGCGCAGCCCGTGCAGCCCGACCCCTTCGACCGTGACCCGGCCCTCGGACGGCCCGTCGATGCGCACGCCGAGCGCCCGGAACACGTTCATCGTCGAGATCGCGTCCGCGCCCTCGAGGAAGCCGGTGACGCGGGTCGTGCCGGTGGCGATCGCGCCCAGCATGATCGATCGGTGCGAGATCGACTTGTCGCCGGGAACGCGCAGGGCACCGCGCACGGCGCCGGCGGGTCGGGCGATGAAATGGTCGGACATGCGATGTAGTTCCTGTGCGCCGCGCGCGAACGGCCGGATGCTGGCCGCTCGGATTGTATCGCCCGGGTCGACGCGTATCGGACGCACCGCCCGGCACGACCGCTGCCGCAGCCGCAAGGAGACCGACATGCCCGCCAGCCGCCCCCCGTTCACCGCGTCCCGTCGGCATGCCGAGGCCGCGCCGGCCCACCCGCAGCGGGTCGGGGCTCCGGTCGCCACCGCCGGCCGCGCCACGTCGGCGGAGCGGCCGGGCACCACGGACGACCGCCGTCCGGCCGCCTCGCGCCCGTCGCTGGCCGCGCGCGAACTCCTGTCGAACCTGCCCGACGGCATGCTGCAGGCCACCGCCGAGGGCTTCCCGCACGTCATCGAGGCGCTCGCGCGCGACTGGGCCGAGCCCTCGCGGATGAACGCGACGCTCGACGAGGTCGTGTTCGACGCCCGCGGCAACCGGTCGGGCTTTCCGCTCGAGGTGCTGCTCGAGCTCGCCGAGCTCCGGGCGTGCTACGCGCGCTGGGTCGGCCCCAGGACGCAGCGGGGCCGCTGAGCCGCACCCGCGAGGGGCCCCGCCGGGCGGGCCTCGCAGCGCGGCCGCGCGTGCTATCGTCGCCGCCTTTCCGACGGAGACACGCGATGGCTTTCACCACCACCCCTTCCGGGCTTCAGTACGAGGACGTCGTCGTCGGCGACGGCGCCGAGGCGACCGCCGGCTGCATGGCCGTGGTCCACTACACCGGCTGGCTGTATGCGGATGGCCAGGCCGGCCGCAAGTTCGACTCGAGCAAGGACCGCGGCGCACCGTTCGACTTCCCGCTCGGTGCCGGCCACGTGATCCGCGGCTGGGACGAGGGCGTGCAGGGCATGA
>JAIYAG010000221.1 GCA_027489195.1 Burkholderiales bacterium
CCGGCGATGTCCTGCGTGACGCCGATGGCGCGCCGGAAGGCGCCGCGCAGCATCCGCGTGATCGACACCCCGGCCCACAGCGCGATCGCCACCGTCGCCACGACCGCGATCAGCAGCCCCTGCTTCGTGCGGTCGGCCGTCGAGCGCGCATCGGCCACCGCCTCGACCATCAGGTGCGTCTGCCAGGTGCGCTGCTCGCCGATCGCGGCCACCATCGTGTCGCGGGCCGGCACGAGCTCGCTCTTGAGCTGCGCGAAGGCCGCGTCGACCTGCCCGGCCTTGATCTTGCCGACCACCTCGCCCGCCAGCTTCCAGAACAGGATGTCGGCCTCGCGCACGGCCTTGAACTTCTCGCGTCCGGTGTCGGTCGAGATGTTGCCCTCGAACTCGGACAGCAGCGCCAGCATGCTGGTGCGGGCCGCCCCGATCCGGCCGAGCGTCTCCTCGAGCTCCTGCGGCGTCTTCACCAGCATCGCGTGCCGTGCCTCGAGCGACAGCCGCAGCATCAGCGCCTGAGCGTCGGAGATCCGGGTGACCTGGACCACGTACTTCTCGGCGACGCGCGCCGCCGTGCGCTCGATGCGGTCGAAGGTCACCCAGGCCGCCGCGCAGACGACGATCAGCGACACCACCATGAAGCCGAAGCTCAGCACCAGCTTCGCTCCGACCGGCATCCGGTTCCGATAGGCCATCGACGGGTCCTCTCGCGCCCGGCTCCGCGCCGCGGGATCGCGGCGCCCGGACGGGCTCGACGCTGACCTTAGGCGGCATCGCCGCGCTCGATCGTCGGAACAGCGGCGGGGTTGCAGCCCATCTCCGGATGGAGGGCCCCGGTCGGTGGGCGGTCGCCCTCCGACCGCCGGACCGGGACGATCGACCGTCGGTCGCGATCCTAACGAAATTCCCACAATCCCCGTGCGGTCCGGTGAGCGCCGGTCGGCGCCGCCAGGCCCGTCCGCCCGAGCGGCTACACTGGACCGCCGCCCTGGCTCCACGATGTTCCGCTACCTCCAGTCACGCATCCGCGGCACCGCGGGCCCCGGCCCGGGCACCCCGCCGGCCGCGCTCGGCGGCTTCTACCGGCACTTCACCGCGCAGACCCGCGGCTGGTACGCGGCGATGTTCGCCACCAGCCTCGCGGTCGCGCTGATCGACACGCTGATCCCGCTGTGCATCGGCCGCCTCGTCGGGATGATGGAGGCCACCGACCGCGCGGCCGCGGTCGCCCGCGAGATGCCGCTGCTGCTCGGCATGCTGTTCGCGGTGCTGGTGCTGCGACCCCTGGCGCTGTTCGTGGATGTCGCGATCCGCCACAACGTGCTGGTGCCCGGCGTCACCTCGCTGATCCGCTGGCAGAGCCACCGGCAGGTGATCCGCCAGGGCTGGGCGTTCTTCCAGAACGACTTCGCCGGACGGCTGGCCAACCGGGTGATGCAGACCGCGCAGGCGCTGCGCGAGAGCGTGATGGCCGGCATCCGGGCGGTCTGGTACATCGGCGTCTACGGGGTGTCGGCGCTGGTGCTGCTGGCCTGGGCCGACTGGCGCCTCGCGATGCCGATGCTCGGCTGGTTCGTGGGCTACCTGCTGTTCCTGCGGCATTTCGTGCCGCGGCTGCGCGAGCTCTCGCGCGCCAGCTCCGAGGTCCGCTCGCAGGTGATGGCGCGGGTCGTCGACGGCTACACCAACATCCTCACCGTCAAGCTGTTCTCCCGGATGGCCGACGAGGACGCCTGGGTCCGCGAGTCGGTCGATGCGCACCAGGACGCGGTCGCCGCGCACATGCAGGCGATCACGCAGTTCATGGTGGTGCTGTCGCTGCTCAACGCGGGGCTGCTCGCCGGCACCGGGGCGATCGGCGTCTGGCTGTGGGCGCAGGGCACGCTGGGCGCGGGCACGGTGGCGACCGCGCTGCCGCTGGCCTGGCAGATCGCCAACGTGGCCGGCTGGGTGAGCTGGGAGGTGGCGTCGATCTTCGAGAACGTCGGCGTCGTGCAGGAGGGCATGGAGACCCTCGCGGTCGCGCCCACCGGCGAGGACCGCCCGGGCGCGCGGCCGCTCGAGGTCACCCGCGGCGAGATCCGCTTCGAGGGCGTGCGTTTCGGCTACGGCCGCACCGACGGCACCACGGTGCTCGACGGGCTCGACCTGGTCGTGCGTCCGGGCGAGCGCGTCGGCGTGGTCGGGCGCTCGGGCGCGGGCAAGACGACGCTGGTCAACCTGCTGCTGCGCTTCTTCGAGCCGGAGGCCGGCCGGCTGACGATCGACGGGCAGGAGGTGCGCGAGGTCACGCAGGAGAGTCTGCGGGCGGCGATCGGCATGGTCACGCAGGACACCTCGCTGCTGCACCGCTCGATCGCCGACAACATCCGCTACGGCCGGCCGCGCGCGAGCGACGCCGAGGTCCGCGCCGCCGCGCGCCGGGCACAGGCCGAGGCCTTCATCGACGGGCTGCAGGACTGGAAGGGCCGCCGCGGCTACGACGCCCACGTGGGCGAGCGCGGGGTGAAGCTGTCGGGCGGTCAGCGCCAGCGGATCGCGATCGCGCGGGTGCTGCTCAAGGACGCGCCGATCCTCGTGCTCGACGAGGCGACCTCGGCGCTGGACAGCGAGGTGGAGCAGGCGATCCAGGAGCAGCTCGCCGGGCTGATGGCGGGCAAGACGGTGATCGCGATCGCACACCGGCTGTCGACGATCGCGACCATGGACCGGCTGGTGGTGCTCGAGGGCGGACGGATCGTGGAGAGCGGCACGCACGCCGCGCTGCTCGCGGCCGACGGCCACTATGCGGCGCTCTGGCGCCGGCAGTCGGGCGGCTTCCTCGGCGAGGAGGGCGAGACGGTGGCGGGGCAGCGACTCAGAACAGACCGGTGATCCGGCCGTCGTCGTCGACGTCGATCGCGTGCGCGGCCGGGACCTTCGGCAGCCCGGGCATGGTCATCACGTCGCCGCAGATCATCACCACGAAGCGCGCGCCCGCCGCGAGGCGCACCTCGCGCACCCGCACCACGTGGCCCGAGGGCGCGCCGCGCAGCGTCGGGTCGGTCGAGAACGAGTACTGCGTCTTCGCGACGCAGACCGGCCAGCTGCCGTAGCCGTCGGCCTGCAGCCGCTCGACCTGGGCCCGCACCTTGGCGTCGGCCTCGATGCCCGAGGCGCCGTAGATGCGGGTGGCGATCGCCTCCATCTTCGACCACAGCGGCGCGTCGTCCTCGTAGGCGAAGCGCAGCGGCGCGGGGCCGGGCGCCGCGGCCGCCACGACGGCCCGGGCCAGGCCTTCCGCCCCCGCCGCGCCGTCGGCGTAGTGGCGGGCCACTTCCACCGGCACGCCCATCTCGCCGACGCGGCGCCTGAGCAGCGCGATCTCGGCCTCGGTGTCGTGGGCACGGTGGTTGATCGCCACCACGCAGGGCAGCCCGAAGGCGCGCAGGTTGTCGAGGTGGCGGACCAGGTTCGGCAGGCCGCGCTCGAGCGCCCCGAGGTCCTCGCGCTCGACGTCCCGGACCTCGACGCCGCCGTGGTACTTCAGCGCGCGCACGGTCGCGACCACCACCGCCGCCGCCGGCCGCAGGCCGGCCGCGCGGCACTTGATGTCGACGAACTTCTCGGCGCCCAGGTCGGCGCCGAAGCCGGCCTCGGTGACCGCGTAGTCGCCGAGCTTCATCGCCGAGCGGGTGGCGATCACGGAATTGCAGCCGTGCGCGATGTTGGCGAACGGCCCGCCGTGCACCAGCGCCGGCGTGCCCTCGAGCGACTGCACCAGGGTCGGCTGCATCGCGTCGCGCAGCAGCGCCGCCATCGCGCCCACCGCGCCGAGCTCGCGGGCGCGGATCGGCGCGCCGTCGCCGCGATGGCCGCCGACGATGTCGGCCAGGCGCGCCTTGAGGTCGGCGATGCCGTCGGCCAGGCACAGGATCGCCATCACCTCCGAGGCGACGACGATGTCGAAGCCGGTCTCGCGCGGGATGCCGTTGGCCGTGCCGCCCAGCCCCACCACGACGTCGCGCAGCGCACGGTCGTTCATGTCGACCACCCGCCGCCAGCCGATGCGCCGGACGTCGAAGCCCAGCGCGTTGCCGTGGTGGATGTGGTTGTCGATCAGCGCCGACAGCAGGTTGTGCGCGAGCGCGATCGCACCGAAGTCGCCGGTGAAGTGCAGGTTGATGTCGTCCATCGGCGTCAGCATCGAGCGCCCGCCGCCGGTGGCGCCGCCCTTCATGCCGAACACCGGCCCGAGCGAGGGCTCGCGCAGCGCGATCACCGCCCGCTGGCCGATCCGGTTCAGTCCGTCGGCCAGCCCGATCGTGGTCGTCGTCTTGCCTTCGCCGGCCGGTGTCGGCGAGATCGCGGTGACCAGGATCAGGCGCCCGTCCGGCTGTGTGCGCAGCGCGTTGAGCAGCCGCGTCGACAGCTTCGCCTTCAGGTGCCCGTGCGGCGACAGGTCGGCCTCGTCGATGCCGAGGCGGTCGCGGGCGAGCTCGACGATGCGGCGGGGGGCGGCGGGCGTGGCGGACATGGGCGGGTTCACTCGAGGGCGGGCGCCCGCGAGGGTACCTGCGCCGGAGGGGGTTCGGCGAACCGACGGGGTGGAACGGGGGGTTTCCGCGTTCCGATGGCTGCATGCCGGCGCGGTCGGCCTGCCGCCGGGGGCGTTGCGGGGCGGGGCGTGCAGGGGCGGGCGAGGGCCCGTCAGCCCGAGGCGGCGTCGGCCGGCGGCTCGGGCGGCGCGAACCGCGGCTGCACCCCGAGCAGCTGCTCGTCGGTCGTCGCCACGATCCAGCGGCGCGCGCCCTCGACGATGTGTGTGTTGTGGTCCTTGAACGGGCCCATGGCCGAGGCCGGCTGCCAGACGACGGGCGCCGCGCGGCTGGTGCGCTTCGACGGCGACCCCACCAGCAGGCAGTAGGGCCCGAGCGGCAGCGACACGAAGGGCATCGGCGGGCGTCCGCGCACCCGCCAGTCGACGAAGGGCGCGTCGCTGGTGAGCAGGGGCCCGGGCAGCCCGTGCACGACCGCCCAGTCGTACATCGCGAGCTGCGCGCGCATCGGCACGTAGACGCGCCGCACGTCCTCGGCCACCGCCGCCGCGATCTCGTCGTCGAACATCGGCTCGAGCGCCCAGCGCGCCCGCGAGCGCAGCGCCTCGGCCTGGTAGGCGGCCCACAGCCCGAGGTCGACGCAGTCGTGGACCGCCCGCGCCACCTCCGCCGGCGAGCCGGCGTCCTCGGCGCGACCGAGCTGCGCGGCCCGCAGGAAGCGGACGATGCCGGGCTCGTGCACGGCCGGCCAGGCGGCGGCCTCAGGGGAGGCGGCGTCCGCGGTCAGCGGCACCCGGATCGGCACCTCGTCGGCGAACTGCGCCTTGCGGCCCTCGTCGAAGCCCAGCGCGCCGTCGGCGCAGCGCAGCCAGCGCAGGCCGATGCGCCCGCGCTCCCAGAGCCAGTTGCCGAGCAGCGGACGCAGCGGGTGGTGGCGGTCGTGATCGGTCATCGTCGGCATCTGGGTCGAGTCTTCGCGTGCGCAGCCACCGAGAAGCCGTGAAGAAACCGTAGCGAGCAGGC
Source organism: Burkholderiales bacterium (assembly GCA_027489195.1). Taxonomy (GTDB): domain Bacteria; phylum Pseudomonadota; class Gammaproteobacteria; order Burkholderiales; family Burkholderiaceae_E; genus UBA4615. Next base: position 5,559 of record JAIYAG010000221.1, read on the forward strand.
CCGAGCCGACGCCGAGGAGCGCAGCCGTACGTGATGTACGGCGAGCACCGCAGGTGTCGGATCGGGACGCGCAGTAGGTTTATTCACGGCTTCTCACCCCGTGATGCCGATGTTCCAGGGCACGAACTCATGGTCGCCGAGTCCGAGCACCTCGCTCTTCGTGCGCTCGCCGGAGGCGGTGGCCAGCAGGTGGCGGAAGATCGCCTCGCCGGACTCCTGCAGCGTCTGGGTGCCGTCGAGGATCGTGCCGCAGTTGACGTCCATGTCGTCGCGCAGCCGCTCGAACATCGGCGTGTTGGTCGCGAGCTTGATCGAGGGCACGGGCTTGGCGCCGAACATCGAGCCGCGCCCGGTGGTGAACATGATCACGTTCGCGCCGCCGGCGATCTGGCCGGTCGCCGAGGTCGGGTCGAAGCCGGGGGTGTCCATGAACACCAGCCCCTTCTGCACCACCGGCTCGGCGTAGCGGTAGACCTCCATCAGCGGCCCGGTGCCGCCCTTCATCGACGAGCCGAGCGACTTCTCGAAGATGTTCGCGAGGCCGCCGGCGTGATTGCCGGGGCTCACGTTGCCGTTGATCTGGGTGTCGCGCCCCACCGTGTAGACGTCCTTCCACCAGCGGATGCGCTCGACGAGCTTCTCGCCGACCTCGCGGCTGCGGGCGCGTCGCGTCAGCGTGTGCTCGACGCCGTAGATCTCGGGCGTCTCCGACAGGATGGCCGTGCCGCCGTGGCGCACCAGGATGTCCATCGCGGCGCCCAGCGCCGGGTTCGCGGTGATCGACGAGAAGCCGTCGGAGCCCCCGCACTGCAGCCCGACGGTCAGGTGCGAGGCCGGCACCGGACGCCGCTCCACGCGGTTCGCGTCCGCCAGCAGGTCGCGCACTGCGGCGATGCCCGCCTCGATGGTCTTCGTCGTGCCGCCGGTGTCCTGCATCACGAAGGTCTTGAGCCGCGGGCCTTCGTGCAGCCCGAGCTTCGAGACCTGGTTGCGCTCGCAGCCCAGGCCGATGACCAGCGCCGCGGCGAGGTTCGGATGCGAGGCGTAGCCGGTCATCGTCCGGCGCAGCAGGTCCATCGGCTCGCCGGTCATCTCCATGCCGCAGCCGGTGCCGTGGGCGAAGGCGACCACGCCGTCGATGTTCGGATACTCGGCCAGCCGCTCGGGCGTGAACCA
>JAIYAG010000391.1 GCA_027489195.1 Burkholderiales bacterium
CGACCCGATCTTGTCGACCTGAACGGGCCCGCCCGCCCCACGGCGTGCGGGCCCGTTCTTTCGTTTCCTGCACGCGCGGAGCACGACCGTGACGACCCCCCTCGACGATCCCCAGGTCTTCGTCCCCGACCTGCTGGCCAACCACGCCCGCTTCCAGCCGCACAAGGAGGCCGTGGTCTGCGGCGACGTGCGGCGCAGCTGGGGCGACTTCGACGCGAACATCAGCCGCATCGCGCACGCGCTGCTCGGCGCGGGCCTGGCGAGGGGCGATCGGGTCGCGGTGCTGATGGGCAACCGCGTCGAGATGCTCGAGGCGGTGTTCGGCATCATCCGCGCCGGCGGCTGCGCGGTGCCGCTGTCGGGGCTGCTGACCGGCCCGCAGCTCGCCGGCCTGATCGCCGACTCGGGCGCAATCGGCGCCTTCGCGACCGCCGACTTCCGCGCGAAGCTCGATGCGCTGCCCGAGCGCCCGGCCTGCCTGCGTGCCGACCTGCTGGTCGCGGCGGACGAGGGCGCGGGGCCGGCGTGGCGCACGCTCGCGGCGTTCGTCGAGGGCATGCCCGCCACGCAGCCGGCGGTGACCTACCGGCTCGACGACACCTTCAACATCATCTATTCATCGGGCACGACCGGCCTGCCCAAGGGCATCGTGCAGACCCACCGCGCCCGCCAGCACTGGGCCTGGTCGAACGCGCTGGAGCTCGGCATCCGCGACACCAGCCGCGCGCTGACCACCACCTCGCTGTACTCGAACGGCACCTGGCTGGTGATGCTGCCGGTGCTGTTCTGCGGCGGCACGCTGGTGGCGATGCCGACCTTCGATCCGAAGGCCTTCCTCGAGACCGTCGCCGCCGAGCGCATCACCCACACGTTCATGGTGCCCTCGCAGTTCATCATGGTGCTGGCCGAGCCCGCGCTCGCGGCGGCCGACACCGGGTCGCTGCAGTCGATCCTGTGCGCCGGCTCGCCGTTGCGCCCGGACACCAAGCGGCAGGTCATCGACCGGTTCGGTGCGGTGCTGACCGAGCTGTACGGCTTCTCGGAGGGCTTCGCGACGGTGCTCAAGCCCTGGCATCCGGCCTCGAAGTTCGAGACGGTGGGCACGCCGGTCGTCGGCTACGAGATCCGCATCGTCGACGACGCGGGGCAGGAGCTGCCGCGCGGCGAGACCGGCGAGATCTGCGGCTACGGCGCGGGGATGATGCAGGGCTACCACGGCAAGCCCGAGGAGACCGCGAAGCTCGTCTGGGTCGACGAGCGCGGCCGCACGTTCATGCGCTCGGGCGACATCGGTCGGCTCGACGCGGACGGCTTCCTGTCGATCCTCGACCGCAAGAAGGACATGATCATCAGCGGCGGCTTCAACGTGTTCCCGAGCGACCTCGAGCAGGTGGTCGCCGGGCACGAGGCGGTCATGGACGTGACCGTGATCGGCATCCCGCACGAGCGCTGGGGCGAGACGCCGATCGCGCTGGTGATCCGCCGGCCGGGGGCGTCGGCGAGTGCCGAAGAACTGCTCGCCTGGGCCAACGCCCGGCTCGGCAAGCACCAGCGCCTGGGCGGGCTCGAGCTGCGCGAGGCCTTCCCGCGCAACGCGCTGGGCAAGGTGCTGAAGAAGGACCTGCGCGCGCCCTACTGGGAGCAGGCCGGCCGCAGCCTGTGAGAGCGGACGCTCAACGAACTTGGATGCGGAAGATCGCGCGCTGCGCGGGCGGCACGCTCGCCGCGTCGAAGGGCCGTCGGTAGACGAAGGCGAGCAGCCCGCGGCCGGTCTCGGCGGCCTGGAAGGCCCAGACCTCCTGGCCGGTGGCGCCCACCAGGTCGCCCAGCGGCGGTTCCACCCGCGAGACACCGGCCGCGCGCACCGGCGCCGGCACCGGGTCGACCAGTTCCCACCGGTACCCGGTCCCCGCGGTCGAGGGCAGCCGCACCTCGAAGGTCTCGCCGCTGCGCACGTCGATCCGGTAGGTGCGCATGTCGGCGACCACCGTGGGCGCGGCGGGCCCTGCGGGACCCGCGCCGGCGTCGGGCGCCGAATAGGCCGCGCAGCCCGCGGCGCAGGCGAGCACGAGCACCGCGGCCGCGTGTGCGGCACGCCGCGCCGCGACAGCGCGCGTGGGGAAGGGGGGCTTCATCTGTGCTCGCATCCGCGTCGTCGCTCCAGGGGCCGGCGCCCGAACACCGCGCCGAGCCCCGATGCTACACGCCGCCGACGGTGGTCCCGCGCGAGGGGGCCTGCAGCACGATCACCGAGCAGGCCGCCTCGTCGAATCCGATCACGCCCCCGCCGTTCTCGGCGAGCGCCAGGTCGGCGCGGCGGGCCTGCCGGTCGCCCGCCTCGCGGCGCAGCTGCAGCGCGAGCTCGTAGATCATCGACAGCCCCGTGGCACCGACCGGATGGCCCTTGGACACCAGGCCGCCGGACAGGTTGACCGGGCGCTCGCCGTCGAGGGCGCTCGCGCCCGAGGCGACGTAGGCGCCGCCCGCGCCGTCCTCGCAGAAGCCGAGCATCTCGGACTGGTAGATCTCGCAGAACGAGGTGGCGTCGTGGACCTCGGCGAGGTCGATGTCCGCCGGCGCGATGCCGGCGGCCGCATAGGCGCGCTGGGCGGCGGGGCGCGACAGGCCGGGCTCGTCGAGCGAGCGGTACTTGCCGCCGGTGAGCACGCTGGCGCGCACCTTCACCGCACGCTCGCGCACGCGCGGCGGCAGCGTCGCCAGCATCGAGGCCGAGCACAGCAGCGCGGCCGCCGCGCCGTCGCCGATCGGCGCGCACATCGAGCGCGTGAGCGGCGCGCTGACCATCCGGTCGGCCAGCACCTGCTCGGGCGAGACCTCGAAGCGGTACTGCGCGAGCGGGTTGCGCGCGCCCATCGCATGGTTCTTGGAGGCACCGGCGGCGATCTGCGCGGCGCTCGTGCCCCAGCGTCTCATGTGCCAGGCGGCCTGCATCGCGTAGGTGTCCATGAACACCGTGCCGCCGCCGGCCCCGGGGGCGAAGGGCTTGCCCGCGGCCTCGCCGGCGCGCCGGTAGTACGCGTGCCATTCCTGCGGGTCGAGCTGGTCGATGCCGCCCGCGAAGATCGACTGCGTGCGCGCCGGGTCGCCCTCGACGTAGGTCTTCTCGACGCCGATGGCGAGCGCGAGCTGCGACTGGCCGGACAGCACGTCCTTCCAGGCGCCGTTGAAGGCCATCGACGCGGTCGCGCAGCCGCCCTCGACATTGACCATCGGCACGCGCTCGGGGAAGCGCCCCTCGCGCACCAGCGGCGTGAAGCAGACCTGGCCGCGGATGTTCGGCTGGCCGAACTTGTCCATGCCGCAGTTGCCGAACCAGGACGACTCGATCGGGCCGCCGTCGTCGAGGCCCGCGTCGCGCAGCACCGCCTCGTAGGCCTCGCGGGCGAGGTCCTTGAAGGACGCCTCGGGGCGCTTGCCGAAGGCGGTGCAGGACACGCCGATCACGTACACGTCGCTCATGGTCGTCAGGCTCCGTTCACTGTGCCGGCGCCGGCGCGGCCGCGATGGCCTCGGCGACGTGGCGCTGCGCGTCGAATTCCTCGGCGACACGCTGGTCGGCGGCGAGCATCGTGTCGACGTCGATGTCGGCGTACTCGATCGCCTGCATGTCGATGAAGGCCTGCTGCACCTTGGGGCTCCACAGGCCGATGTCCCGGACCACCGGCACGATCCGCGAGAACAGCCTGCGGCGAAAGGCCTTCATCGTCTCGGAGCCGACGGCGGTGTCGGCGAGCGCGTCGCCGAAGCCCAGGTTGTCCCAGACCTCGCGCTGGTCGAACCGGTCGCGCATCGCGCGGCAGGCGTCGATGACGAAGTCCTCGCGCTCGGCCCGCTCGAGGTCGGTGAGCTGCGGATAGAGATCGCGCAGCGCGATGCGCCCGAAGGCCACGTGCCGGGCCTCGTCCTGCATCACGTAGGCGTTGACCTGCTGCACCAGCGGATTCTGCGCGCTGTCGCGGTAGCGCTGGAAGGCGGCGAGCGCGAGGCCCTCGATCAGCACCTGCATGCCGAGGTAGCAGAAGTCCCAGCGCGAGTCGGCCAGGATCTGCCCGAGCAGCGAGCGCAGCCCGGGGGTGATCGGGTAGACGACGTCGAACTTCTCGTGCAGCAGCCGCGAGTAGGCTTCGACGTGGCGCGCCTCGTCCATCGTCTGCGTGGCGGCGTAGAACTTCGCGTCCATCTGCGGCGCGCACTGCACCAGGCGCGAGGCCACCAGCAGCGCGCCCTGCTCGCCGTGCAGGAACTGCGACAGCGTGTGCGCCTGCACGTGGCTGCGCACGCGGGCGCGGTCCTCGGCGCCGAGCTTGGCCCACAGCGGCGTCTCGACGATCGCCAGGCCCCGGTCGTCCATGCGCATCGGGTTGGCCGGGTCGAGGTCGAGCGACCAGTCGATGCGCGTGGCCGCGTCCCACTGGTGCTGCTTCGCAGTGTCGTACAGGTTCAGCAGCTTGGCGCGGCCGTCCTCGTACTCCCAGGCGAAGCTCGCCTGCATCTCGGTGCCGACCTGCCAGCCGGTCTGCTCGACCGGCAGCGCGTAGCGGAACATCGTGGTCATCGTGAGGCTCCTGGTGCCGGGGTCGGCGGTGTGGGGTCGTCGTGCGGCTCAGGCGAGCCGCAGCGGCAGTCGGGTCAGGCCGCGCATCACCATCGCGTCGAGCCACTGCGGCTCGCCCGCGCCGCGCGCGAGCCGGGGGAAGCGCTCGAGCAGCGCGGCGACACACGCCTGGCCCTCGAGGCGGGCGAGCGGCGCGCCGAGGCAGAAATGGATGCCGAAGCCGAAGGTCAGATGCCGGTTGGGGCTGCGGCCGAGGTCGAGCGTGTCGGGCCGCCCGAACTGGCGCGGGTCGCGGTTGGCGGCGCTGACCATCGCGTAGACGCGCTCGCCGCGCGCGAGCACGCGCCCGCCGAGCTCGTGGTCCTGGGCGACCACACGCGCGATCGACAGGCTCGGCCCGTCGTAGCGCAGGAACTCCTCGACCGCGGACTCGATCAGCGCCGGATCGGCGCGCAGCCGCGCGAGCTCGCCGGGATGGTCGAGCAGCGCGTTCACGCCGTTGGTGAGCAGGCTGGTGGTGGTCTCGTGGCCGCCGAACAGGATCAGCATGCAGGTGCCGACCAGCTCGTCCTCGGACAGCCGTCCCTCGTCGTCGGTGGCGGCGATCATCCGGCTGATCACGTCGTCGCGCGGCTCGACGCGGCGCTCGGCGATCGCCTCGCGGAAGAACGCGGCCATCGCGTGCGCGCCGCGCTGCACGCGCTCGTAGCGGGCCGGCTCGCCGCGCGAGGTGCCGATGAAGGTCCGCATGTCGTCGGACCACACCTTGATCTCGTCGAAGCGCTCGCGCGGGATGCCGAGCATGTCGAGGATCACCCAGGCGGGCACGAGTGCGGCGACCTCCGAGGCGAAGTCGATCTCGTCGCGGCCCGACACGCGGTCGAGCACCTCGTCGACCACGCGTCGGATCGACGGGCGCATCGCCGCCACGAGCTTCGGGTTGACGACGCCGTTGAGCAGGCGCCGCAGCCGCGTGTGCTCGGGCGGATCGCGGAAGACGAGCCATACCGACAGGTAGCGCATCACCTCGGCGAGCATCGAGCGGCGCTCGTCCCTGAGCGACGCGTAGAAGGGCGCGAGCCGGTTGGGCGACAGGTCGGCGGTCATCGCGACGTCGCGCACGTCGTCGTAGCGCGTGACCACCCAGGTCTTGAGCGCCGGGCTCCAGTGCACCGGGTCCTCGTCGCGCAGGCGCGCGAAGACCGCGAACGGGTCGCGGCGGACCGCCTCGTCGGCGGGGTCGAAGACGAGCGGCGCCGCGACGCTCAATGCAGGCCTCCGGCGGGCACCGCGCTGCGAGCGCCGCCCGCCGGAGCCGGCGCCAGCGGCTGGCGCTCGGCGATGGTGATGCGGTGGAGCAGCCGGCGGTGGCCTTCGTAGCCGCCGGTGGCCGCATGCACCAGGCGCCGGTTGTCCCACAGCACCAGCATCCCGGGCTGCCAGCGGTGGCGGTAGACGAACTCGGGCTTCTTCTGGTGCTCGAAGAGCATGCGCAGCACGTCGGCCGACTCGGCCTCGTCCATGCCGTCGATGCCGATGGTGTAGCCGGGGCTGACGAAGAGCGCCACGCGTCCGGTCTCGGGGTGCGCGCGGCCGATCGGGTGCAGGCGCGTGGCGAGCGCGTCGTCACCGAAGCGGATCGCCATCGAGCGGCCGAGAGCGCGGTCGCGTTCGCCGTACATGCCGTCGCGGGCGTAGCCGCGGCGTGCCGAATGCACGCCGAGCCGGTCGCGCAGCGCGGCGCGGTCGGCGGCCGGCAGCGCGTCCCAGGCCGCGGCGCCGCAGGCGAACAGCGTGTCGCCGCCCACCGGCGGCACGATGGTGCCGTAGAGCGCCGTGCCCGCCGGCGGCACCGGCAGGAAGCTCCAGTCGGAGTGCCAGGACTCGGCGAAGATCCGCGCGGTCTCGTCGGGCTCGCGGCGGATCTCGACGACATGCGCATGGCCGGGGATCGGCGCGATGAAGGGGTCGTCGCCGCGCGGCCCGAGGCCGAGCGTGAAGCGCTCGAGGTCGGGGATCGACATCCGCTGGTCGGGGAAGGCGAGCACGGCGTGCTCGAGCCAGGCGGCGCGCAGCTCGGCCATCGTGGCGTCGTCGAGCGGGCTGGTCAGGTCCAGGCCGCGCACGAAGGCGCCGCAGGCCGCGCCGGTCGGTTCGAGGGTGATCATCCGCGGCGTCTCCGTGGGGCTTTCCGTGGGCATGGCCCCGGTCGGTCGCGCGGGGCGACAGCCGAGGTCCGGTCCGGCCGATTCTTCGCGATGCCCTGCGGCGGGTCAAGCGCGGCCCGTGCCGATCGACCGACGGCGGCTCACTCGTCGTCGAAGCCGAGCGCGAGCTGCCGCGTGTCGGGCTCGGGCGCCGCGCGGGCCCGGGGCCGGCGCACCGGCTCGCGCTGCGGATGCCGGCTGCCGTGGCGCGACCAGACCTGCTGCGCGACGCGCTGCGCCCCCGGCGCGCGGCGGGCGGCCCAGACACGGTCGCGGGCCTCGCGCGCGGCGCTCGCCCAGTCGACGATCGGCGGCGGGTAGTCGCCCGTGCCCAGCTCGGGCAGCCACGCGCGCACGAAACGCCCCTCGGGATCCTGGTCGTGCTGCTGGCGCGCCGGGCTGTAGACGCGGGTCGCGTTGATGCCGGTGACCCCGGCCTGCATGTGCAGCTGCGGCCAGTGGATGCCCGGCTCGTAGTCGACGAAGCGGCGCGCCAGCACCAGGCCGGGCTCGCGCCAGTGCAGCCACAGCGGGTAGGCGGCGACCGAGACCAGCATCGCGCGCATCCGGAAGTTCAGCCAGCCCGTGGCGTCCAGCATGCGCATGCAGGCGTCGACGATCGGCCAGCCGGTGCGGCCGTCGCGCCAGGCCGCGAGCCGGGCCCGCTCCGCGGCGTCGAGCTCGCCCTCGTTGCGCAGGCCGTCGAAGCCGCGATGCGGGTTGCGATGCTCGATCGCGGGCTCGGACTCCAGCTTCTGGATGAAGTGGCAGTGCCAGTGCAGCCGCGACTCGAAGGACTTCAGGCCGGCGCGGCGGGCCGGGTCGGTCTCGCCGCGGCGAACGGCCCAGGTCGCCTGCACAAGCTCGCGGACCGACACGGTGCCGAGCGCCAGATGGGGCGAGAGCCGCGAGCAGTCGTCCGGGGCGGTCAGCGGCGAGGCCATGCCGGCGCGGTACCGCGCGAGCGGCGCGTCGAGGAAGCGCTCGAGGCAGGCGATCGCCTCGCTGCGGCCGCCGCGCTGGCGCAGCGGGGCGTCGGGCTCGCCGGGATAGCGCGCGGCGGGGTCGGGGACGGCGGCGAGGCCGGGGGCCGGGGCGATGTCGACGCCGCAGGACGCGTCGATGTCGACGCCGCGGCTGCCGGTCGGCGGCGGGCGCAGGGCCCCGGGCGCCGCGCAGGTCGGGGCCTGCATCCGGGTCATCCAGGCCGCGCTCCAGCGGTCCCGGTCGTCGAGGCGGCGCACGACGCCGTTGGCCGGAAGCTCGGTCCAGCGCAGCCCGCGCGCCCGCATCCAGGCGCCCACCGCCCGGTCGCGCGCGTAGCTGGCCGCATTGCCGGTCTCCTCGTGCGACAGCAGCTCGAAGTCGCCGAAGCGCCGGTGCAGCGCCGCCAGCACGGCGCAGGCGTCGCCCTGCGCGGTCCACAAGCGGCTGCCGAGCGCGGCCAGCGCCGCGTCGAGTTCGTGCAGGCACTCGCGCGTGAAGCCGAGGTGCCGGGCCGAGGCGTCCGGCGCGTCGAGCAGCGCCGGCTCGGCGATCCACAGCGGCAGCACCGGCACGCCGGCCGTGGCCGCCCGTGCCAGCGGCGCATGGTCGACCGCCCGCAGGTCGCGCTTGAACCAGACGATGTTGAGCATTCCTGTCTGACGCGACGGGAGGGCGCGAGTTGCACCCGCGGCCGGCCCCCGCGGGCCGCACCCCCGCGGCCGAGGGGCCATCGCCCGTGCCCGGGCCGCTAGACTGCCGGCTCCGCACGCCTGCCCCGAGCCCGTCCGATGTCCACCGAAGCCGCCGCTGCAGCCCCGAACGACCGCACCTCGCTGACCGACGACGCCCGTGTCGATCAGGTCCAGCTGCTGCCCCCGCCCGAGCACCTGATCCGCTTCTTCCCGATCCAGGGCACCGCGGTCGAGGCGCTGGTGGCCGACACCCGCGAGCGCATCCGGGCGATCCTGCCGGGCCGTGACGACCGCCTGCTGGTGGTGGTCGGTCCCTGCTCCATCCACGACCCCGCCTCGGCGCTCGACTACGCGCGGCGTCTGGCACGCGAGCGCGAGCGGCTGGGCGACCGGCTCGAGGTGGTGATGCGGGTCTACTTCGAGAAGCCGCGCACCACCGTCGGCTGGAAGGGGCTGATCAACGACCCGTACCTGGACGGGAGCTTCCGCATCAACGAGGGCCTGCGCATCGCGCGCCAGCTGATGATCGACATCGCGCGGCTCGGCGTGCCGGCGGGCAGCGAGCTGCTGGACACGGTCTCGCCGCAGTACATCGGCGACCTGGTCGCCTGGGGCGCGATCGGTGCACGGACCACCGAGAGCCAGGTCCACCGCGAGCTCGCGTCCGGCTCGTCGGCGCCGATCGGGTTCAAGAACGGCACCGACGGCAACGTGAAGGTCGCGATCGACGCGATCCAGGCCGCGCGCTGCACGCACACCTTCCTGGGCGTCCACAAGAACGGCGGCGTCGCGATGGTCCGCACCACCGGCAACCCGGACTGCCACGCGATCCTGCGGGGCGGCAAGGCGCCCAACTGCGACGCGGCGAGCGTCGCCGCCGCCTGCGAGGCGCTCGCGGCGGCCGGGCTCGCGCCCTCGCTGATGGTCGACTGCTCGCACGCCAACAGCGCCAAGCGACACGAGCGGCAGCTCGACGTCGCGACCGATCTCGCGGCGCAGGTGGCCGGTGGCAGCCGCCACGTGTTCGGCACGATGATCGAGAGCCACCTCGAGGCCGGCGCCCAGGCCTTCGTGCCGGGCCGAGACGATCCGTCGACGCTGCGGCGCGGCCAGAGCATCACCGACGCCTGCCTTGGATGGGACGAGACGGCGGTCGCGCTCGAGCGGCTCGCCGACGCGGTCGCACGGCGCCGCGCCGCGCGAGCCTGAAGGGCCACTGCTGCGCGCCGCGGCCGTCGCGCCTACACTGCGCGGACCGCGGCCGCCCGACCGGTCGCAGGTTCACGGAGGAGACCCGATTGATCCCGATGCTGCGACGCGGCCTGGCCGCTCTCGTGATGGCGCTGCCGCTGGCCGCCGCCGCCCAGGCCGACGCCTGGCCCAACCGCACCGTGCGCCTGGTGGCGCCGTTCCCGCCCGGCGGCACCGTCGACCTGCTGGCGCGCGTGTTCGCGCCGCCGCTGTCGCAGGCGCTCGGGCAGCCGGTGATCGTCGAGAACCGAGCCGGCGCGAGCGGTTCTGTCGGCACCGGCTTCGTCGCGAAGTCGCCGCCCGACGGCTACACCTTCGTGGTCGTCTTCGACACCCATGCGGTCAACCCGAGCCTGATCCCGAACCTGCCCTTCGACACCAAGGCCGATCTCGCGCCGGTGATGCTGGTGGCGACGGGCGCGATGGTGATCACCGGGCACTCGAGCGCGCAGCCGTACAAGACCTTCGCGGACCTGCTCGCGGCCTCGAAGGCCAAGCCCGGCCTGCCGCAGTACGGCACGATCGGCTCGGGCAGCCTCGCGCACCTCGCCATCACCCAGATGGGCGCGCAGGCCGGCTTCACCGGCACGCACGTGCCCTACAAGGGCGGCGGCCCGCTGGCGCAGGACGCGTTCGCCGGCCACGTGCCGATCGCGATCGGGAGCATCGCGCTGCTCGCGCCGCACATCCGCAGCGGCGCGCTGGTGCCGCTGGCGGTGACCACCGCCAGCCGCGATCCGGTGCTGCCGAACGTGCCCACCGTCGCCGAGGCCGGTGTGCCCGGCTTCGAGGCGACCGCCTGGTGGGGCGTGCTCGCACCCGCGAAGACGCCGCCGGCGATCGTCGCGCGGATGAACGCGGAGCTCACGAAGATCCTGCGCGACCCGCAGATCGCCGAGCGTCTCGGCGGCCAGGGCATGAACATCGTGGCCTCCTCGCCGGACGCGTTCGCGAAGTTCTTCGACGATCAGGCCGCGAAGTGGGCCCGCGTCGTGCGCGAGCACGGCATCAAGGCCGGCGACTGACCGACGGCGCGGGCGGCGCGTTCAGCGCCCCCGCGGCTCGATCGCGCGCAGGAACTCGGCGCGGTCGCGGTCCGAGCGCTCGAAGCTGCCGGCGAAGGCCTGCGTGACCACGCGCTCGTCGCCGCGGCGGTCCTCGCCCAGCAGCAGGCAGAGCTGCTCGGCCTCGATCACGCAGGCCGCGCCGCGGGCCTGCCCGTGCGCCACCAGCGCCTCGGCGATGTCGCGGGTCATCCATTCCTGGTAGGTGAAGCGGTGGCCGATCGCGTCGACCATCCGCGCGATCCGGCCGAAGCCGTGCAGGCGCCCGCCGGGGATGTAGCCGACGTGCGCCACGCCGCGGAACGGCACCAGGTGGTGCGGGCACACGCCGTGGACCGCGATGCCCCGGATCACCACCATGTCGTCGCGCGTGTCGGCGAAGCCCTCGCCGAGCGCCGCCGCCGGGTCGAGGTCGTAGCCGCCGAGCAGCCGACGCTGCCAGAGCTCGCGCACCCGCTGCGGCGTGCGGCCCATGTGGCTGGCGTCGGGCGCGAGGCCGCAGGCGCGCAGCAGCTCGGTGATCGCGCGCTCGAAGGCGGGCGCGTCGAAGGCATCCCGCCGCGCGATGCCGATGCCGGCGGGTGCGGCGGGCGCGGGGTCGTGATCGTGACCGTGGTCGTGTCCGTGCGAAGGGTCGCTGGGGGGCGGGTGCATGACGGCAGGGCTCCGGAGGCCCGGCCATCCTACAGGCGTCGCGGCGTGCGGTGCGAGGGCCTGCCCGGCCCGTCGATGCGCCCCGGTCCGCGATCCGCTTGCGGGCCGCGCCGTGCCTCCGTATCGTCGTCCCGGCAGCGCCGCGCGAGCGCATGGCCCTGCGCGGTACACACGACACCGGACGAGACGCGACGCGACGAGACATGCCCAAGCCCTTCGAAGCGATGGAAGACAGCAACCGGTCGGCCAACGCCGACATCCATTCGCTGTCGTCGCCAGCCCGGCGCACGGTGCTCGGCGGCGCCCTCGGCGCCGCGAGCGCCGCCGCCTTCGGGTCGCTCCTCGCCGGCTGCGCGACCTCGAGCGGCGCGCCCGGCGCGATGCCGCGCACCGCCGGGTTCGCGCCGAGCTTCGAGCCGATTCCGGTCGGCACCGGTGATCGGCTCGTCGTGCCCAAGGGCTACGTCGCCGAGGCGATCGCGCCCTGGGGCGAGCCGGTGGGGATCGCGGGCCGGATGCCGGCCTGGCGCGACGACGCCTCGAACACCGCCGACGAGCAGGCCGCGCAGATGGGCATGCACCACGACGGCCTGCATTACGTGCCGCTCGACGGCAGCGCCCGCGGGCTGCTGGTGATGAACCACGAGTACGTCGACGACGGACTGCTGCATCGGGACGGCGTGAAGACCTGGAGCGCCGAGAAGGTCCGCAAGGCGCAGGCGGCCCATGGCGTGTCGGTCATCGAGATCGCGCTGCGCGACGGCCGCTGGTCGATGGTGCGGCCGAGCCCGTACGCGCGCCGCTTCACCGCGGCCTCGCCCTTCGCGGTCGGCGGACCGGCCGCGGGCCACCGGCTGATGCGCACCGCCGCCGACCCGGAGGGTCGCACCGTGCTCGGCACGCTCAACAACTGCGCGAGCGGCATGACCCCCTGGGGCACCTACCTGTCGGGCGAGGAGAACTTCGCG
>JAIYAG010000306.1 GCA_027489195.1 Burkholderiales bacterium
AGCGACGGCCTGAAGGGCAGCGGCGCCGCGCGCCAACCGTCGACCGACCGACGACCGACGACCGACGACCGACAACCCCACCTATTCCCGAAAGAAATCCCCCAACAGATCCCGCCCCGGCCGCCCGAACACCGGCACGCCCCCCGCCCCCGGAAACGCGATCATCCCCGCCTCCGTGTCCCGATCCGTCAGCCGCGTGCCCTGCGACAGCACCGAGCCGCGTGCGATCCGGCAGGCGCCGATCGCGGCCGATCCCGGATAGAGGATCACGTCGTCCTCGATCACCGGCGCCGCATCGCCGTTGCGGCCCACCGTCACGCCCTGATAGATCGCGAGCCGGTTGCCGTACGTCGCCTTGGCCAGCACGATGCCCGGCGAGTGGCCGATGAAGAACACCTCAGGCAGCGCGATCTCGTAGAAGCAGTCGATCGCGTGGTGCGCCTTGTTCAGCAGGAAGAGCTTCGTGCAGACCGAGCGCGCCCGCTCGTGCCGCCAGATCGTGTTCGCCAGGTAGTACACGAAGGTGCAGTGCTGCGACGAGTGCAGCACGTCGAACTCGCCCGCGCGCCACATGCGGATCGAGGCGATGCAACGCTCGAGCCTCGCCAGCGCCTCGGGCAGGTGGGTGTCGATCAGGCCGAGCTCCGGGTCGGGTCCGGTCGGCGCGATGGCGACGATCTGCGCCCGCAGGTAGTCCGCGAGGCGCGACGGGTCGAGATTGACGATCTTCACGGGCAGGCGCCTCAGGTACGTTCGGCGATGCGTCGCAGCGGCTGGCCCGCGTAGACGCCGTACGGCTCGAGCTCGCCGCGCACCACCGAGCCGGCGCCGATCACGCAGCCGCGGCGGATGGTGGCGCCGTCGAGCAGCACGCAGTTCGCGCCGATCCACACGTCGTCCTCGATCACGATGCCGCCCTTGCCCGGCGCGAAGCCCTGCAGCCGGATCGGCCGCGAGCGGTCCTGCCAGGCGTGGTTGACCGGCGCGAGCGTGCAGTTCGCTGCGATGGCCACGTCCTCGCCGATGCGGATGCCGTTGCCCGTGTACAGCACGCAGCCGGAATTGACGACCGAGCGCGCGCCGATCACCAGGTCGCCGCTGCCGCCGGCGGGCTTGACCTTCACGAAGCTGTCGACGACGGCGCCGGCGCCCACCACGATGCGCGTGCCGCGCACCGAGTCCTCGATGTCGGCGAGGGCCGAGACCTTCGCGGTCGGGTCGATCTCGATCATGGATGTCCTTCGGCGTGTCGCAGAGGGCGGGCGGGCAGCGCACGCAGCCAGGCCCCGAGCCGGTCGGCCACGCCGGCGGGATGCCAGCCGAGTTCGTCGCGGGCTCGCGCGACCGATGCGACCGGCGGCGGCGGCGCGTCGCGGTCGTGGGCGAACGCGAGGCTGCGGTGCGCCTCGCGGCCGATCAGCGCGGCGAGCCCGTCGTTGCGCAGGTTCGTGCCCGAGGCGACGTTGTAGGCCCGGCGCGTGCCCCGCTCGGCGATCGCCACCAGTGCGCGGACCACGTCGTCGCGGTGCACGTAGTCGCGTGCGAAGTGCGGCGAGGAGTCGAGCGCGATCGTGCCGCCGGCGGGCGTGGCGTGCACGCGCGCCAGCAGCTGTCCGAGGAAGCCGTCGTCGGGGTCGGACTCGTCGTACACGCAGGCCAGGCGCGCCACGCGCGCGCGGCCCGGTGCCATGGCCGCGCACAGGGTTTCGCCGGCGAGCTTGGTCACGTCGTACAGGTGGCGCGGATGGCCCGGCGAGACCGCGATCGGCGTGTCCTCGTCGACCGGGGTGGCCGCATCGAGGCCGTCGTACAGCCGGGTCGACGACAGGTAGACCAGCGCGTCGAAGGCATCCGACTCGAGCACCCGCGCGAGCAGTCCGGCGTGCGCCTCGACGGTGTCGCGCGGGCGCCGCGCGAAGTCCGCGGTCATCCCGGCGCAGTAGAAGACGTGGCCCAGCGACGTGTCACGGCGCGGGAACTCGGCGTCTCGCGCGGCCACCTCGACCTGCCAGCCGGTGCTCCGCAGGTGCGCGACCAGGCCGCGCCCGACGAAGCCGCGCCCGCCGATCACGGTGGCCCGCTTCATGTCGCGACCTCGCGCGCCGCCGCAGGGGCCGCGTTCAGGGACGGAAGCGTTCGAGGACGTCGCGCTCGAGCACCACGCGCACGTTGCGCTCGCGCATCGACTGCACGAACGCCGGCTCGTCCTCCAGTCCGCTCTCGTCGCGCAGCACCAGCAGCGTGTCCGACAGCGTGGCGGTCGACTCGAGGGTGTCGACGAAGGCGACCGGTCGCGACGCGTTCGTCTCGATGTAGTCGCGGACCGGCCCGACGAACGCGCCGACCGCGGCCATCCGGGCGAGCCCCAGGTGCAGCTCCTTGTCGTGCAGCAGGAAATGCATCGAGGCGGCCGCCGCCAGCGTCTCGAACGGCACCGGGCACAGGTGTGCGTAGCCCATGCCGCGCAGTCGCATCGCGATCGTCCAGGTGTCGACCGGGTCGCGGCCGTAGGCGTGGCGGATGCGGATCGCCACCGCCATCCGGTCGGCGATCATCGCGTTGATGCGCGCATGCAGCCCGACCATCTCGTCCGGCCTGACGCCCTCGGTGCGCGCCAGCAGGTACTCCAGGCCGCCGCGGTAGCGGTCCCAGGCGTACTCGACCTCCTCGGTGCCCGCCTGCGTGCGGACCTCGTCGGCGAAGTAGCGGGTGATGGCGACGTAGAACGGCTCCTGCTGGATCAGCACGCGGCCGGCCGACAGGAACTCCGCGGCGTGCACGAAGGCGAAGAACGCATGCGGATAGATCCGCGGCATCGTCCGCTCGAACACGTCGCGGCGCACGATCTGCACCTCGGGGAAGATGCGGTGGCGCAGCAGCTGGTCGAGCATCTCCAGGTGCTGGCCGCGCTCGAACAGCAGGTCGCGCGGCACGCTGTAGAAGGTGCCCAGGCTCTGCTCGTCGACGAGGTCGTACAGCATCCAGGGCGCGTAGACCACCGCGATCTGCGGATCGGCCTCCATCCGCGCGATCGTGTCGGCGAGCTGGCGTCCGAGCAGCGCGTCGTCGTCCGCGATGTACAGCACGTAGCGCCCCAGGCAGTTCGACATCGCGAACTGCCGGTTGGCGAACGCGCCGGCGTTCGTCGCATGGCGGTGGTAGCGGATCGGCAGCTGGCCCTCGAAGCTGCGGACCACCTCCGCGGTGTCGTCGGTCGACGCGTTGTCGCTGATGAAGACTTCGTACGAGTACGGGAAGTCGGCCAGCTCGGTGCACAGCGAGGCCAGCAGCGATGCCAGGTAACGGCCACGCGAGAACGTGGGGATGCACAGGCTCAGCAGGGGTGCGCTCATGGGTCGCTCGGCTCTCGGCGGCATGGGGGGACGTCGGCCGATTGTCGGCAGCGCACGGCCGCCGCCATCGCCGGATGAGCGCCGGTGCGCGGCACCAGTTCCGGCGACCGCTCGGGCGACTGCATCGATCCCCAGGGCGACCGCGCCGATCCCTCAGGCGGGCTGGTAGAGCAGGGGCCAGGCCCCGGCCTTGACCCACTCCGCCGCTTCCTGGCGAAGCGTCTGGTCGGTCAGGGGGTGGGCGCGCGCCCAGTCGGCGGGGAGTTCGAGCCGCGCGCCGGTGCTCTTGATGCGCAGCCGGATCGAGGGCGGCAGCGCGCCGTCCCGGCGGCGGTGCAGGATGACCGCGAGCCGCAGGGACAGCACGCGCAGCCAGGCGTCCGGGTCGTCGAGCCGTGCGCGCATCTTGGTGAGGCCCCCGGTCTGGCCGAGCACCAGTGCCGCCAGCCGCGCCTGCTCATCGAGCGAGAAGCCGGGCATGTCGCAGTTCGCGAGGATGTAGGCCCCGTGCTTGTGGAAGTCGGCGTGCCCGATCGACAGGCCGATCTCGCGCAGCTGCGCGGCCCAGCCCACCAGGCGCGCGGTACGGCCGACCTCGTCGGACGGGCCGCGTGCGTTGTCCCGGTAGAGCAGGGTGGCGAGCTCGGCCACCGCCAGCCCGTGCCGCTCGTCGAGGCCGTGGCGGCGGATCATCTGCGCCACCGTCACCTCGCGCATGTCGGCGCCGGTGGAGCGCCCGAGCAGGTCGTAGAGCACCCCCTCGCGCAGCGCGCCGTCGCAGTAGTCCATCGACTCGATGCCGAATTCCTCGAAGGCCGCCGACATCATCGCGAGGCCTCCGGGCAGCACCGGGCGCCGGTCCGGCTTGAGGGCGGTCAGCCGCATGCGGTCGGGATGGCCGGCCTTCAGGAGCTGCGCCTCCAGGGTCGCGAGCACCGCGCGGTCCAGGCGGGGCTCGCCGAGGTCGGTCTGCGCGATCTGCCACAGCGCCTTGGCGGTGCCCGAGGTGCCGATCGCCCGCCGCCAGCCGGTCGCCCGATAGCGCTGCGCGAGCGGCGCGAGCAGGTCGCGGCAGGCCCAGCGCGCCGCATCGAAGCTGCTGCGGTCCACCACCCCGCCGTGGAAGAAGCGCTGCGACAGGCCGACGCAGCCGAGCGGCACCGACTCGAGTTCTTCTGCCGCATAGTCGGTGCCGACGATGCATTCGGTCGAGCCGCCGCCGATGTCGACCA
>JAIYAG010000011.1 GCA_027489195.1 Burkholderiales bacterium
CGAAACCGTACCGCGACGCTGCGGGAGCGTCCAGTTCGAGCGCCACGGCGCGCGCTCGGACGTTCGTGGTGGCGACGACGCCGAGCGCGAGGTCAGGCGTCGATCCGCGCGGCGGCAAAGAGCAGGATCAGGACGCCGACGGCCGCAAGGACACCACCCAGGCGCCGAACGGCGATCCACAGTTCAGGAACCCCCGTATCGAGCACTGCAGACCGGGGGTCTTCCGGATCGACCGCGACCGAGACACGCAAGCCCGCCGGAAAGGACTGCACCAGCGTTCGCGCGAGCTGCTCGCGATCGCCGTTCAAGGGTCGTCCATGGGTATGCACGGACGACTGGTATTCGACGCCATCGACGGTGTAGGCGTACGAGAACTCGGGAATGAAGGCCGTGCCGTCGCTGTCCGCCGAGATCCTGAGCTCGGACTTCAGGATGACCGCAGGGACCTTCCGCCACGTCTGGGCGAGGCTGTAGCGGCGGACGAGCCGATGCGCCCAGAGCGCGAGTGCGCCTCCAGAGAGCGTCAGAAGCAAACCGAACAGGGCGCCTGGCATGAGAGCGGGTGGGATCGGGAGAAACCGTACCGCGACGCTGCGGGAGCGTCCAGTTCGGCAGACAGCCTCATCCGCGATACCGATTCCGGTATGCGCTGGGCGTATCGCCCTCCAGCCTTCGAAAGAACTTCACGAAATTGGTGGGCTCGTCGAAGCCGAGCCGCTCGGCCAGCCGGCTCACCGTGTCGTCGGTATCGACGAGCAGCCGCTTGGCCTCGAGCGCCACGCGGCGATCGATCACCTCCTTGATGCCCAGGCCCTGCGTCGACCGGCAGGCGCGCGCGAGCGTGCTCTGGGTCAGCTGCAGTCGGCGGCACACCTCGTGCACGGCCAGCCGCTCGCCCGTGCTCGCATCGAGCAGTCGCAGCAGGCGATGCACCCGATCCGCGTCCAGGCGCGTGCCGGATACCGGCGATCGCGCGGCGTCGTGCTCCAGATGCAGCAGCAGGGCCAGCAGCAGATGCCAGAGCACATCGCCGCCTCGCTCCCCCTCGCCCGATCGCGGCAACGCGTCGGCCACGCAGGCCAGCAGCCGCAGCGCCTGATCCCGTCGCGGCGACGGCACGGGGAAGCGCGTCGGCCACGCGTCGAGCCGCGGCGGCTCGTGCCGTCGGGCGACCCGCGCCATCACCATCGCCATCGCCTCCGGCCGGATCAGCAGCAGCGTGCCCTTGAGCCGATCGTCCAGTCGCCATTGCTGGACCTGCCCCGGCCGCACCCACAACACATCGCCCGCCTGCAGGCGGACATGCTCGAAATCCACCATGTGATCGCTCTCGGCGCCTTGGACCAGCAGCAGCAGGTGAAAGCGCAGGCGCTGCGGCGCCCGCAGGGTCTCGGGCGCCCGACGGCGTAGCTCGGACAGCGACAGGACGTCCACGCCCCAGCGTGTCCGGCTCGAGTCCCGGAAGCGGATCTCCGGAACGGTGCTGCGGTTCGAAAGCATGTCGGTCGGCACGGACGTCGGGACGATGACGGATTTCTACCATGCCCGACCCGATTTCAACCTTGTCCGGTCGGCGATGTGTCCCGAGACTCGGTGCAACCGAGGAGGAGCCCCCACCATGGAGCAGTTCGACTACATCATCGTCGGCGCCGGCGCGGCCGGCCCGGTGCTCGCCGCGCGCCTGACCGAGGACCCCACGGTCAGCGTCGTGCTGCTCGAGGCCGGCGGCGAGAACACCGACGACGTCGGGCGCATGCAGGGCGCGTTCTTCCACACCTGGTCCGGAGCGATGAACTGGCGCTACCGCTCCACGCCCCAGCCGCAGCTCGCGGATCGCGTCATCGACCAGCCACGCGGCCGCGTGATGGGCGGGTCCACCGCCATCAACGTCGGCGCCTGGCTGCGCGGCTGCGCCGCCGACTACGACGCCTGGGAGGCGGCCGGCGCGACCGGCTGGAACTGGCAGGCCGCGCTCGCCGTCTACCGGGCCATCGAGGACACCGACCGCGGCCCCAACGCCTGGCGCGGCCGCGGCGGCCCGATCGCCATGCAGGACCTGCCCACCCCGACGCCGTTCTCCGAGCAGCTCCTGCACGGGTTCACCCATGCCGGGTTCGGCGAGCGCGGTGATGCCAACGGCGAGTCGCCGTATGTCGCCGACCGCTACCAGACCCTGTTCCCCGACGGCGTGCGACGCACCCCGGCCGACGCGTACCTCGACGCCGACGCCCGCGCCCGTCCGAACCTGCGGATCGTCACCGACGCGATGGTCACCGGCGTGCGCTTCGAGGGCACCCGCGCCCGCGGCGTCACCTTCACGCAGCAGGGCGAGGCGCGCACCCTCGCCTGCCGTCGCGAGGTGATCCTGTGCGCCGGCGCCTTCAACACCCCGCAGCTCCTGATGCTGTCCGGGATCGGACCGCGGGACGAGCTCGACGCGCTCGGCATCCCGTGCGTGGCCGACGTGCCCGGCGTCGGCCGGAACCTGCAGGACCACCTGCTCGTCTCGCTGCGCGGCCTCGCGCCCGCCGGCGTGCACGTGTCCTACCCCTTCTGGGCCGGCCCCGCCGAGATCGAGCAGTGGCTGCAGAACCGGTCGGGCCCGGCCCTGTACTGGGCGCAGAACGGCGTCGGCTTCGTGCGCACGTCCGCCGACTCGCCGGGGCCGGACATCGAGCTGATGTTCCAGTACAACCCGGACCTGTCCAACGGGGCGTTCGAGCACGTGCCGGATGCCCAGGCGCGCTCGGGGTTCACCGTGGCCGTCATCCTGCTCCAGCCGCACAGCCGCGGCCGCTTGCGCCTCGCCTCGGCGGACCCGCTCGACGCCCCCGTCATCGACCCCGCCTACCTCAGCGACCCGCGCGATGCCGGCACGTTGATCCAGGGCATGCGGGCCGCCCAGAAGATCGTCGGGACCGCAGCGCTGCGGCCCTTCACGCAGCACCTGCACCCGCCGGCCGACGCCGGCGACGACGCGCTGCTCGCGTGGATCCGGGCCGATGCGGGCATCGCCTTCCATCCGGCGGGCACCGCGCGGATGGGCGCGCTCGACGACCCGCTGACCGTGGTGGACGCGTCGCTGCGCGTGCGCGGAGTCGAGGGGCTGCGGGTGTGCGATGCGTCGGTCTTCCCGAGCCTCATCCGGGGCCACACCATGGCGCCGACGGTGTTCGTGGCGGAGCGGCTGGGGCAGATGGTCAGGGGGGAGAGGGGGTGAGGCTCAAGAGAGGCAGATCGGAACCGGATGGAACGCGAGTGCCTTCACCGCCCCAGCGCGGTTCTCACTTGCGAGAACGCGTCCGGCCCCGAAACAAGGTCGACAGCGCCTCGCTCGACCTCGTCGATGCGACGACGGATCTCCGTACTCCAGGCGGCCTCGACGTCACTCACGTGCGGATCCAGGCTGGCCAGCAGTTCTTCGGCAAGGCGCGCGCGCGCTTCAGGGGGCAATGCCTTCGCCCGCGCAGACAGATCCGAGATCAGGTCAGACATTTGCACTCTCCTACACTGCCCTCATGATCTTACGCCGACGGCGCGGCAGGCTGGACCCCGCGAACGACGTCACTCGGAACAGCTCGATGCCAATCCCAGCCCCCCTCGCGAACGACGATCCATCTGCCGGGCCCATTCCTACCGGCCGGAGCGTTTCCAGACCGGCGCCACGACCCGGCCGCGCTTCACCGCCATGACCAGCATCA
>JAIYAG010000243.1 GCA_027489195.1 Burkholderiales bacterium
CGGCCTGTACTTCTCGATCAAGCAGACCGGCGTGCCGATCGGCGTCGGGCTGGCCGGCCTCACGGTGCCGGCACTGATCGCGGTGATGCCCTGGACCTGGGCGCTCTGGGTGCTCGCGCTCGCCTGTGTCGCGCTGGCGGCCGCGCTCGGGCCGGCTGGCGTGCTGGAGCGGCGCGTGCCGGGCGCGCGAGTCGCCGCCGCCTCCACCGGCGCCGCGCTGCGTGCCGCGCTGGCGCCGCTCGGACGCGTCTGGCGCGAGCCCTCGCTGCGCCGCCTGGGCGTGGCCTCGCTCGCCTTCTCGATGACGCAGCTGTGCTTCGTCACCTTCCTGGTGTCCACGCTCAAGCTCGAGCACGGCCTGACGCTGGCCGCCGCGGCCGGCGTGCTGTCGGTCTCGCAGGTGCTGAGCGTCGGCTGCCGGGTGCTGTGGGGCCAGGTCGCCGACCGCTGGGTGCAGCCGCTGCGGCTGCTCGCGGTGCTGGGCCTGACGATGGCCGGCTCGGCCACGCTGCTCGGCCTGCTGCCGACCGACGCGCCCCGCTGGACGCTGATGGCGGCCGCCCTCGCCTGCGCGGCCACCTCGATGGCCTGGAACGGCGTGTACTTCGCCGAGCTCGCGCACCGCGTGCGCGCCGAGGAGCTGGGCGAGGTCACCGGCGGCACCCAGTTCCTGACGTTCTGCGGCGCGATGGCCGGGCCGGTCGCCTTCGCGTCGCTGGTCGGCGTGACCGGCAGCCATGGCGCGACCTACGTGGTGATGGCGGCCGCGCCGCTGGCGGTGGGGGTGTGGCTGTGGGTGGCGTCCGGCGAGCGCTGACGCGGGCGCTTCAACTCAGAGCGAGAACTGCCGCCAACGCCCCGAGCGCCAGCGCCACGCGAGCGTGATGCCGAGCAGGCCGATGTAGACCACCGCCGCGATCCAGCCGCCGACGGCGCCCCAGCCCGCGCCCGGCACCCCGGCGATCCAGCCCTCGCCCGGCGCGAACGCCAGCAGGTGCACCAGCGGCACGAAGAGCCCCCAGGCGAGCACGAGCAGGGCCAGCGCCGGGAAGCGCGTGTCGCCGGCGCCGCGCAGGCAGAACCCGCAGCCGATGTTCAGGCCGTCGAAGAACTGGTAGGCGGCACCGATCCAGATCAGCGTCGTGCCGAGCGCGATCACCGCGCCGGCCTGCGGGTCGGTGGAGGAGACGAACTGGGGCAGCAGCCACGGCCCGGCGATGGCCAGCACGAAGCCGGTGACGAACATGTAGCCGACCGACAGCACGATCGTGCGGTCGCCGACCCGCCGCGCCCAGTCGCGGTCGCCCGCACCGATCGACTGCCCGACCAGCGTCGTGCCGGCCATGCCCAGGCCCACCGCCGGCATGTAGGCGATCGAGGTCAGCATCATCACGATCTGGCTGGCCGCGCCGGGCACCGCGCCCAGGCGCGTGAGCATCGCCTGGAAGGCGGCGAGGCCGAGGATGTCGAAGGCGATCGACATCCCGACCGGCAGGCCCACGCTCACCGTCGCGACGATCGAGCGCAGCCGCGGCCGCCACATCCGCGACGACGCGTAGCGGCGCCGGTAGGTCCCGCCGAGGAACACCGCCATCGCGATCGCGAGGCCGGCGCAGATCGACAGCGTCGTCGCCCAGGCCGAACCGGCCACGCCGAGTCCGAGGCCGAACATCAGCCACTCGTTGAGGCCGGCGTTGAGCACCGCCACGACCGCGTTGATCGCGAGCGCGCGCCGCACGTGACCCACGCCGTTGAAGAACGACAGCACCGACCACAGCGCGATCGCAGCGCCCCCGCCCAGCATCCGCGGACCCCAGTACTCGACCGACATCTCGCGCAGTTCGGGCGGCAGGCCGAGCCAGGGCACGACCCAGGGGCCAGCCCAGGCGATGGCAGCGAACACCGGCACCAGCGCCAGCGACGCCCACAGGCCCGACCAGGCGGCGAGCGCGGCACGGCGCCTGCGGCCGCCGCCGTAGGCCTGTGCCGCGAAGGCCTGCACGACCATGCCCACGCCGCCGAGCAGCAGCAGCGAGCCGAGCACGATCCAGTAGACGCCGCCCACCGCCGCGACCGCCTGGGACGAGATGCGGCCGATGAACCAGGTGTCGGTGAGGTTGAGGACGGCCTGCAGGCTCGAGTTGACGAACAGCGGGAGCGCGAGCGCGACGATGGCGCGGCCGTCGACGCGCGCGCGGCCCTGCGCGTCGATGCGCCGGGCCGGCAGCCGGCCAGGCGCGCCGATCGCCGGCTCAGCCGGCACGCACGATGTCCGGGGCCTGCCAGCGGCCGTCGAGCAGTTCCGGCCGCGGCTGGTAGGCGCGCAGGCACAGGTAGAAGCGCCCCTCGGGCGCGGGCAGCCAGTTCGGCTCGAGCGCCGGGCCGGGCGAGGCGTGCTGCAGCCGCAGCGTGAGCCCGCCGTCGGTGTCGCGCACGAGGCCGCGCGAGCGGTCGCCGATCCGGTAGCGCTCGATCACGTTGGGCACCAGCATGCAGTCGCGACTGTCGTACATCGTGAGCGACCAGAAGCAGTCGACGGGCGGCTCGCCGCCGGGAGGAAAGCGGATGGTATACCGGTGCTCGCCGGACAGCGGCCGCCCCGCCGAGTCGGCGTGCGCCATCGGATAGAAGGCTTCGGCGCTCGCCAGCGCCCCGATGTAGCGGCGCGCCACGACCGCACGCCGGTACCGATCCTGGCCGAAGGACTCGCCCAGCACCAGCGGCACGCTCCAGCCGCCGCGGGCGGCGACCGCCTCGCCCGAGTCGCCCAGGTCGAGCAGCGCGTCGGCGGTCGCGAGCGCGCGCCCGATCGCGCGCCGGGCGATCGCCTCGGGCAGCCGCGCCACCTCGGCGCCCGCCAGCCCGCCGTCCAGCCCCAGCCTCGCGGCGTCGGCGAGCAGCGCGCGCTCGTCGGCCGGCGGCGGGTTCTCGCGCAGCGCGCGGCCCACGACCTCGGCGAAGCGCGCCGCGTCGCGCGGCGCCTTGGGGTCCAGGCCGGTCTCGACGACCTCGGGGGCGTGATGCTCGCCGCGCGCCCAGGCCGCGAGCGGCGCCATCCGGAACCCATCCTGCAGCGCGTTGACGGCCGGCACGTCCTCCTGCCCCTCGACCATGATCCGGCCGATGATCCAGACGTGGTCGGTCGGCGCCGCCACCCGTGTCATGCCTTCGGGCACCGCCCCCGACCAGCGCGGACCGGTGACCAGGAAGGTGCCGGCGGCCGTGCCGTTCAGCCGGCGGCCGACATGGGCGAAGGGGTTGGTCCAGAAGTCGAGGAAGCCGAGCACGTAGTACCGGTCGGCGGTGTCCGGCACCTCGATCACCACCGGGCCGCGCGACAGGTCGAGCCAGGCGTTGCTGTAGAGGGTGTCGCTGTTGGGCGTGACCACCTTGCTGCCGCCCGCACCGAGCAGCCGGCGCGCGTGGATGAAGGTGTTGACCCAGCGCTTCGTCGAGCCGGGGTCCGCGTCGACGAAGCGGCCCAGCCCGTCGCGCCGCGTCGCGGTGGCCGCGCGCATCCGCGCCATCTCGTAGAGCGGGTACAGCCACAGACAGGCCTGCAGCGCGAGCGCGTCGGCCCAGGCCTGAGTCGGATCGTCGTCGGAGATCGTATCGTTCGTGACCATCATGCGGCCTTACCCCGCCTCGCGCCCGATCACCACCGCATCGAGCGCGAGCGCCGAGACGCCGCCCGGCCCGGCGCCCGTCGCGAACGCGACGAAGGGGTTCACGTCGATGCTGTCGAGCGTGCCGCGCGCCGCCATCGCCAGGCGCGACAGCGCGAGCAGCGCGTCGGCGAGCGCGTCCAGGTCGCACTTCGGGCGGCCGCGCGCGCCGTCGAGCAGCGGAAACGCACGCACCTCGCGGACCATCGCCATCGCGTCCTCGCGGGTGAGCGGCGCGACGCGGATCGACACGTCGTGCAGCACCTCGACGAAGGCGCCCCCCAGCCCGAACATCACCACCGGCCCGAAGACCGGATCGTCGCGCGCGCCCAGGATGCACTCGACGCCGCCGGCGACCATCGGCGCGAGCAGCGCGCCGTCGATCCGCGCCGCGGGCAGCGCGCGCCGCGCCGCGCCGGTGACCGCGTCGAAGGCCGCCGCGGCATCGTCCGCCGTCACGCCGAGTCGCACGCCGCCGACGTCGGTCTTGTGCAGGATGTCCGGCGACACCACCTTCACCGCGAACCGTGCGCCCGCAGGGGCCGCAGCGGCGATGGCGGCGGCCCCCGCGGCATCGCGCGCGACGCGGGCGTCGACCGCGGCGATGCCGTGCGCGGCGAGCAGCGCGAGCGAGGCCGGCTCGTCCATCGCGCCCGGCGCAAGCGCCACCGAGGGCGCTGCCGTGTCGCCCGCGGCGGGTGGCACCGGACGCCCGAAGCCCGCGCCGATCCGGGCGAGCGCGCCGATGGTGCGCACGCCGGCCGAGGGCTCGGCGAAGGTCAGCACCCCGAGCTCCGCGAGGCGGTCGCGCCGCGCGTCGTTGAGCAGCGTGCTGATCGCGAGGAAGGTGTCCGGATGGTCGCGGCGCAGTCCGATCGAGAGCTGCTCGAGCACCGGCCAGAAGCCGTCGCCCGCGCCCGCCGCAGCCATGAAGCCGAGCCAGGCGCCGTAGTCTCCGCCTTCGAGCACCACGCGCGTCGCCCGGTCGATCAGCGAGCGGTCGTTGCTCACCTGCCCGGTGATGTCGATGGGGTTGCGGGGCGCGGCGAACGGCACCCAGTCGAGGATCTGGCGCTGCGCGTCGGCAGAGGTCTCGGCGACATCGAGGCCGACGCTCGCGGCCTCGTCGGCCATGAACGCACCGACCCCGCCCGACAGCGTGAACAGCGCGATCCGGTCGTTGCGCGGCAGACCCGCGACCGCCGCGCCGTGCGCGACGTCGAAGAACTCCTGGATGTCGCGCGCGCGGTAGACGCCGTACTGGCGGAACAGCGCGTCGTAGACCGCATCGTCGCCGGCGAGCGAGGCGGTGTGCGAGCGGGCCGCCTGCGCACCGAGCGCGGTGCGACCGACCTTGACCACCACCACCGGCTTCTTCGCCGCATGCGCCGAGGCGAGCGCGCGCCGCAGCCGGTCGCCGTCGCGGCAGCCCTCGATGTAGGCCATGATGACCCGCGTGTTCGGGTCGTGCGCCATCCACTCGATCACGTCGGCGACCTGCACGTCGACCTCGTTGCCGGTAGACGCCCACACCGACAGCCCGATGCCGCGCTCGCGCGCGAGCGAGTACGCATAGGCACCGAACGCGCCGCTCTGGCTCACCAGGCCGATCGAGCCCGGACGCGCGCGCCCGATGCCGGGCGCCGGGCTGAAGGTCGCGTAGACATGCTCGCGGACGTTCATGACGCCCAGGCAGTTCGGGCCGATCAGCCGCAGTCCGCCGGCACGCGCCTGCGCGGCCAGCCGCGCCTGCGCAGCCTCGCCCTCGGGGCCGACCTCGGCATAGCCCGCGGAGAACAGGACCACCGCCTTCGTGCCGGCGGCGATGGCATCGTCGATCGCGGCGGGCACCAGCGCCTCGGGGATCGCGAACACCGCGAGGTCCACCGGCTCGCCGACCGCGCGCAGGTTCGGATAGGCCGGCAGCCCCTGGATCTCGGCGGCCTTCGGGTTGATCGGCACGATGCGCCCGGCATAGCCGCAGCGCAGCAGCAGGTCGATCGGCACGCCGCCGATCTTGGTCGCCGTGGCCGAGGCCCCGACGACGGCGATCGAGCGGGGAGAGAACAGCGCATCCAGGGACGGGTCGGTCATTCGGGGCTCGTGAAGGGGGCGAGGCGAGGTGATCAGCGCGCGTTCTTCTTGGCGGCCTCGACGAACCGGGGCCAGCGCGCCTGCTCCTCGCGCAGGAAGGCGGCGAATTCGGCGCCGCCGAGGAAGCCCGCCTCGCCGCCGGCCGAACTCAGCCGCTCGCGGACCTCGGACTGCGCGGCGGCCGCGCCGGTCGCCTCGGCGAGACGGCGCACGATCTCGGGCGGCGTGCCGGCAGGTACGTGGAAGCCGTACCAGGACATCACGGTCACGTCGGGAAAGCCCGCCTCGGCGATCGTCGGCACGTCGGGGAAACCCGGCGAGCGCTTGTCGCCTGTGTTGGCGAGCGCGCGCAGCTTGCCCGACTTCAGGTGCGGGATGGCGACGGTCGAGGGCAGCACCGACATCGACAGCGTGCCGGTGATCAGGTCGGGGACGATCGGCGGCGCGCCCTTGTACATGACCGGCTCGAGCCGGATACCGGCGATGGACTTGAACATCTCGATCGCCATCGACTGCGTGGAGCCGGTGCCGCCGTCGCCGTACTGCAGGCCGGGCGAGCGGCGCGCCATCTCGGCGTAGTCGCGCACGCTGCGCGCGGGCGAGTCGGCGGGCACGACGAAGTAGCTCGGCGACAGCGCGTAGCGCGCCACCGGCACGAAGTCCGCCGGCTTCCAGCGCAGGCCTGTCTCGAGCATCGGGTTGGCGACCAGGTACGGCGCGCTGACCAGCAGCGTGTAGCCGTCGGGCGCCGCGTTGGCGACCGTATCGGCGCCGATGTTGGCGTTGGCGCCGGGCTTGGCCTCGACGACGATCGGCTGGCCGAGGTCGACCGACATCCGTGCGGTGACCGCACGCGTCATCACGTCGACGACGCCGCCGGCCGCGTACGGCACGATCACGCGGATCGGCTTCGACGGCCAGGCGGGCTGCTGGGCGAGCGCGGCGGCCGGCGCCAGCGCCACGGCGGCGAGCGCCGCGAGCGCTGTCCGGCGCGATGGGACACGGTGCGGATCGTTCATGTCGGAGACCTCCCGTTCCGGACGCTCAGTCCGGCTTCATGCCGGTCGCACGCGCGACCTGCGACCATTTGTCGACCTCGGCGGCGATGAACGCGCCGAACTGCTCGGGCGTGCCGCCGGACACGAAGGTGCCGCCCGCCTCGAGCGGCGCCCGCACCTCGGCCTGCGCGAGGACGACGTTCGCGTCGCGGTTCACCCGGGCGACGACCTCCGCGGGCAGCCCCGCCGGGCCGACCAGGCCGAACCACGCATAGCCGTCGACCGCGGGAAAACCCGCTTCGGCGAGCGTCGGCGAATCGGGCACGGCCGGGAAGCGCCGGTCCGAGGACACCGCGAGCAGGCGCAGCCGGCCCGACTCGAGGTGCGGCTTCATCACCGTCAGGCCGGTGACGCCGACGTCGACGCGGGCGGCCACCGTCTCGACCGCGAGCGGCGCGTCGCCCTTCATCGGCAGGTGCTCGAACTTCGCGCCGGTCTTCCAGTTCCACAGCTCGATGACCATGTGCGGACCGCTGCCGTTGCCGGGCGAGCCGGCGAAGAGCTTGCCGGGCTGCGCGCGGGCCGCCTCGGCCAGGTCCCGGAGCGTCCGGTACGGCGACGCGGCCGGCACGAAGAAGCCCACCGGCGAGACCGTCGCCCGCACGATCGGCGTGAAGTCGCGCAGCGTGTCGTACGGCAGCTTGCCGTCGTACAGGCCGGGGTTCGCGCCGTGCGGGGCCGCCGCCAGCATCAGGTGGTAGCCGTCGGGCGCGGCACGGGCGAGTTCCTGGGTCGCGATGCGGTTGTTCGCACCGGGCTTGTTCTCGACGTAGACCCGCTGGTTCCACAGGTCCGAGAGCTTCGCGGCGAGCACGCGCGCGACCGCGTCGTTCGAGCCGCCCGCCGGATACGGCGAGACGATGCGCACCGGCTTGGCGGGCCAGGCCGCGCCCGCCTGCGCCCGCGAGGCACGGGGCCACGCGGCGCCGATCGAGGCACCCGCCCATGCGGCGCCCAGCGCCGCCCCCGATCGCAGCCAGGCGCGCCGCGGCACGGCGGCGCTCATCGCGCGGCTCCGGTCATCGCGGCCACCGCGCCGAGCGCGGCGTGCGTCTCGTCGACCAGCCGCGCGTAGACCTCCGCCACCGACTGCCGCTCGCGGATCCAGGCGACGCCCTGCCCCACCGCGTAGTGCATCAGCGGCTCGATCTCGTGGTCGTCGATCGCGCCGAGCAGGTCGCCGACCAGCACGTCCTGATAGGGCATCGCGAGCGGGCGCGGCGCGTCGGGCGCGGACCACTCGTCGCTCCAGGCCGAGCGCAGCTGCCGGAAGGTCTTGCCGCTCTCCGAGCGGGTGATCACGGTGTCGTCGCTGCCGGCGGCGATCAGCTTCTTGAGCAGCAGCGGGTGGATGGCGTACTCCTCGGTGGCCAGCCACAGGCTGCCCGTCCAGGCGCCCTGCGCGCCGAGCGCGAGCCCCGCGGCCACGTGGCGGCCGGTCATCACGCCGCCGGCGGCCAGCACCGGCACGCTGCCGGCGGCCTCGACCACCTGCGGCACCAGCGAGAAGGTGCCGATCGGGCCGGTGTGCGCGGCCGAATCATGGCCCTGCGCGACCAGGAAGTCGGCCCCCGAGTCGATCGCGCGACGGGCGTGCTTGGGCGAGCCGCACAGCGCCACGATCCGCTTGCCCGCGCGCTTGCAGCGCTCGACGAAGTCGGCCGGCATGCCGATGCCGCAGGCGACGAGGTCGACGTCCGAGGCGAGCACCGCCTCCATCTGGGCGCGCGCGATCTCGTTGGAACGCAGGAAGCGGGTGCGCATGCCGCGGCGCTTCGGCGGCGGCACGTCGTACTTCTCGTAGAGGCCGCGCACGAAGGCCTTGTGGCGCTCGGGCAGCTCGCGCTCGATCGCGTCGGGGTCGTCGTCCTCGGGCATGCCCGGGGGCAGCACCAGGTTCACGCCGATCGGCGTGTCGCCGGCGAGCCGGCGCAGCAGGACGAGCTCGTCGCGGATCTCCTGCGGGGTACGGCGCGTCGCGCCGTAGGTGCCGAGCCCGCCGCAGCGCGACACCGCGGCCGCGACCGGGATCGAGTGCGAGAAGGCGAAGATCGGCTGGCGCAGGCCGAACAGGCCGCAGACCGGCGTGTGCAGCGGCGTGGTGTGCGGCGATGCCGTCGGCCGCGTGGGCCCATCGTGCCCGGTCGTCGCCTCGACGGCGGATCGAATCGTCTCCACTTGACCTCCTCCTGGCCCGACCTATCATAATAGGTCAGCGCATGGACCCAATCATAGTGGCTCGGATGGCCGACGCAAGCCCTCGTTCCGCAAGCCCTCCAGCCGGAGGCCAGGCACCGCTCTTCGTGCAGGTGCGCGATGCGCTGCGGACCGACATCCTCGGCGGCACGCTCGGGCCGGGCGACCGGCTGCCGTCCGAGTCGGCCCTGATCGAGCGTTTCGGCGTGAGCCGCATCACCGTGCGCCAGGCGCTGGCCGAACTGCAGTCGAGCGGCCTCGTGCAGACCGTCAACGGCAAGGGCTCCTTCGTCACGAAGCCCGGCCGCGGCGTGGCGCAGGGTCCGCTGGTCGGCGTGCTCGAGGCGATGCGAAAGCGCGGCCATCGTGCACGCGGCCGGCTGCTGTCGCACCGCGTGGTCAAGGCGGGGCGTGCGGTCGCGCGCGAGCTCGAGCTGCCGGTCGGCACGCCGGTCGGCGCGGTGACGGTGCTGCGCTACCGGGACGACGTGCCCTTCGTGGTCGGCACGACCTGGTGTGCGCCCGAGGTCGCCGAGCGGCTGGCCGCGCACGACCTGACCGACCTGGACGTGGCCACCGCGATCGAGGCGGGGCTCGGGCTGCGCAGCGCGTCGACCCGCGTGCGCGTGCTCGCGACGCTGGCCGATGCGACGCTCGCCCGGCGACTCGACTACACGCCCGGCGCCCCGGTGCTGCGCGTGTTCACCACCACGATCGGCTGGGACCAGCGGCCGATCGCCCACAGCGAGACGGACTGTCGCGCGGACATGATGGACTACCGGGTCACGCTGCGCAGCTGACGCGGCGGACCGAGACAGGGGGACAGGATGGAGACGATTCCCGCGGTGCTGCTCGAGCGGCACGAGGGCTGGGCCGAGATCGTGCTGAACCGGCCCGATCGGCGCAACGCGATCGACGGCGCGCTCGCCGACGGCCTGCACGAGGCGCTCGCCGCCGTGCAGGCCGACGACACGCTGCGCGCCGTCGTGCTGCGCGGCGCGGGCGGCGCGTTCTGCTCGGGGCTGGACCTGAAGGCCTTCGGCGCGACACCGACGCCGGCCTGGGTGCCGGGCTTCGGGGCGCACTGGCGCGCCGTCCACGTCGCACTGGCCTCGCTGCGCCCGGTGCTGCTGGTGGCGCTCGAGCGCTTCGCGATCAACGGCGGCGCGGCACTCGTGCTGGCCGGCGACCTCGCGGTCTGCGGCGAAGGCGCGTTCCTGCAGGTCGCCGAGATCCGCCTCGGCATGGCCGCGCCGAACAACCTCGCCTGGCTGCGGCTGCGCCATCCCGAGTCGGTGGCGGCGCGCCTGGTGCTGACCGGCGACCGCGTCGGCGCGGCCGAGCTGCTGCGGCTGGGCGTGGTGAGCGAGGTGCTCGCCGACGACGCGGTGCTCGCGCGCTGCCGCGAGCGTGCCGCCGATCTGGCGAGCCTGCCGGCCGCAGGCGTGGCGGCGATCAAGTCGTCGATGCGCGCCGCCTTCATGGGCACGAGCCCGGAGGCCTGGTTCGCCGGCTTCGCCGCGCCCGTGCCCGCGCCGTTCGCGGTGCCCGCCGCCGTCCGTACCTGACCCGGAACCGATGATGGCCACGCCCACCGCATCCCCCGCGTCCACGGGTGCCGCACGCCGCTCGCGCCTGCCCGCCGCCGAGCTCGAGGCGCTGTGCGCGCGCGTGCGCAGCTTCATCGACGAGGTGGTCATCCCGCGCGAGGACCTCTCGCGCGGCCACGACATCGCCTGGCTCGACACGGTCACCCGCGAACTGCGCGCCGCGGCGGCCGCGCGCGGCCTGGTCGCGCCGCAGCTGCCCGTCGAGGCCGGCGGCCTCGGGCTGTGCTGGCAGGACTGCGCACGGGTCTTCGAGGAATGCGGGCGCAGCGTGCTGGGTGCCGGCGCGATGGGCTGCCAGGCCCCCGACCAGCCGAACATCGACACGCTGATGCACCTGGCGGCGCCCTCGCAGCGCGAACGCTGGCTCGAGCCGCTGATGGCGGGCGAGATCCGCTCGGCGTTCGCGATGACCGAGCCCGCCCCCGGCGTCGGCTCCGACCCGCGGATGCTGTCGACCCGCGCGCGGCGCGACGGCGACGGCTGGGTGCTCGACGGCCACAAGTGGTTCGCCTCGGGGGCTGTCGGCGCGGCCTTCGCGATCGTCGTCGCGCGCAGCGACGAGGGCGCGAGCTGGTTCATCGTCGACACCACGAACCCGGGCTGGACGCTGGTGCGCGACATCCCGTCGATCGACAGCTTCGCGCCCGGCGGCCACGGCGAGGTGCTGCTGCGCGAGTGCCGCGTGCCGGCCGACGCGCTGATCGGCGAGGCCGGCCGCGGCTTCGACTACGCGCAGCTGCGGCTCGAGGGCGCGCGGCTCTTCCACTGCATGCGCGGCATCGGCCTGGCCTCGCGCGCGATCGGGATCGCGCAGGACTACGCGGCGCGGCGCGACTCGTTCGGCGCGAAGCTCTCCGAGCACCAGCAGATCCAGGCGATGGTGGCCGACGCCCACATCGACCTGTACGCCTGCCGCCTGATGACCGCCGACGTCGCCCGTCGCCTCGACGAGGGCGAGTCCATCCGCCACCACTCGTCGATGGCCAAGGTCTTCGTGTCCGAGGCGCTGAACCGCGTCGCCGACCGGGCCTGCCAGATGACCGGCGCGTACGGCATGTGCACCGACGAGCCGCTGGCGATGATCGCGCAGCGCCTGCGCCCGTTCCGCATCTACGACGGCGCCTCCGAGGTGCACCGCGCGGCCATCGGCAAGCGCGTCTTCCAGCGAGGGAGCCAGGCATGAGCGCCGCCGCCGCATCGATCGACCTGGACGCCTTCCGCGCCGAGGTCCGTGCCTTCGTGCACGAGCACCTGCCCGAGACCGTGCGGGAGAAGGTGCGCCTGGGCATCGAGCCCGACAAGGCCGACACCATCGCCTGGGAGCGTGTGCTGCGCGACCGCGGCTGGCTGGTGCCGCACTGGCCGCTCGAATGGGGCGGCACCGGCTGGAGCCCGGCGCAGCGCGCGGTGTTCCAGGAGGAGCTGGTGCTCGGACACGCGCCGGAACTCGGCGGCCTGACCTTCGAGATGATCGGCCCGGTGCTGATCCGCTTCGGCGACGAGGCGCAGAAGCGCCGGTTCCTGCCGAAGATGGTCGCGCTCGAGCACGTCTGGTGCCAGGGCTACTCCGAGCCGGAGGCCGGCTCCGACCTCGCCTCGCTCAG
Organism: Burkholderiales bacterium; assembly: GCA_027489195.1. GTDB lineage: Bacteria > Pseudomonadota > Gammaproteobacteria > Burkholderiales > Burkholderiaceae_E > UBA4615. The sequence continues at coordinate 12,228 of JAIYAG010000243.1, forward strand.
GACCCGCGCCGTGCGCACGCGCGACGCCGACGGACGGGAGCACTACGTCGTCGACGGCAGCAAGATCTGGACATCCTCCGCGCATCATTCGAACTGGATCTTCTGCCTGGTGCGCACCGACACCGAGGCGCGCGCGCAGGAGGGCATCAGCTTCCTGCTCATCGACATGAAGACGCCCGGCGTCACGCTGCGCCCGATCATCGGCATCCACGGCTGGCACCTGTTCAACCAGGTGTTCCTCGACGGCGTGAAGGTGCCGGTCGAGCACCGGGTCGGCGAGGAGAACCAGGGCTGGACGATCGCCAAGTCGCTGCTGGAGTTCGAGCGGCTGAACCTCGCGCGCGTGGCCGAGAACCGGCGCCGCCTCGCCAAGGTCCGCGCGATCGGCGAGCAGGTGCACGAGGCCGGCGTGCCGCTGTTCGAGCGGCCCTGGTTCCGCAGGCGCTTCGCCGAGCTCGACGTGCGGCTCGAGGCGCTCGCCGCCACCGTGATGCGGTTCCGGCTGCAGGCCGATGCGGGCCGCCGGCTCGGGCCCGAGACCGGCCTGCTCAAGCTGACCGGCAGCCGGCTGATCCAGGACATCGAGAACCTCGCGGTCGATGCGCTCGGGCCGCAGACGCTCGCCTGGGACCGGACGGCGCACTTCGAGCTGCCCGATCCGTCGGCGCCGCCGCCGATCGTCGAGCGCCATCCTTACGCGCCCGCTGCGTCGTCGCGCCGCTTCGTCACGCGGGGCTACACGATCGCCGGCGGCAGCAGCGAGATCCAGCACGAGCTGCTGGCCAAGCAGGTGCTGGGACTCTGAACCGGGACGCTGATGACATGAGCTTCGCCACCGACACCGACCCGCGCGACTCCGAGGAGCGCGCGATGCTGCGCGATGCGGCCGCCCGCTACATCGAGCGCGACTGCACGTTCGAGTCGCGCCGCACGGCACTCGCCCTGCCCGAGGGCTTCTCGCGCGAGCGCTGGCGCGCATTCGCCGACATGGGTTGGCTGGCGCTCGGGCTGCCCGAGGACTGCGGCGGGCTGGGCGACGCGGGGGACGCCGAGGTGGTCGCGCTGGCGCTGGGCCGCGCGCTCGCGCCCGAGCCCTGGCTGGCCAACGTCGGGCTGGCCGCGCCGCTGCTCGCGGGCCTGCGCGTGCAGGCCGGCGGTGACGCGCCTGCGGACCGCTGCGCGACCCACCTGGACTCGCTGGCCACCGGGGCGCGCCTGTATGCGGTCGCCGCATGGGAGCCGCAGGGGCGCTACGACGCCTTCGACATCCGGACCCGCGCGGTGCGCGACGGCGACGGCTGGCGGCTCGACGGCGTGAAGACGCTGGTGCTCGGCGGCGGCGCGGCCGACGTGCTGCTGGTGGCGGCCCGCGAATCCGGCGCGCCTCGAGCGCCCGGCGGCCTGGCCGTCTTCGAGGTGCCCGCCGATGCGCCCGGCCTCTTGCGCCGCGCGCTGCCCACCTACGACGGCCGCCAGACCGCCGACCTGCGGCTCGACGGCGTGCACCTGCCCGCCGGCGCCCGGCTGGGCGGCCCCGGCGACGCCTGGCCCGTGCTCGAGCAGGCCATCGACACCGCGACCGCGCTCGCCTGCGCCGAGGCCGTGGGCGCGATGCAGGCGGTGCTGGAGACCACGCGCGCCTACCTGCAGCAGCGCCGCCAGTTCGGTCGGCCGCTGGCCGCCAACCAGGTGCTGCGCCACCGGCTGGTCGACCTGTACGCCGACATCGAGCAGTCGCGTGCGATCGCGGGCGCCGCCGTGGCCCGGCTGGCCGATGCGCCCGCCGCACGGCGTCGCGCGGTCTCGCTCGCCAAGGCCTTCGTCGGGCCGGCTGCGCGCCGCTGCGGCGAGGAAGGCATCCAGCTGCACGGCGCGATCGGCATGACCGACGAAGTCGCGATCGGGCACCTCGCGAAGCGGCTCGTCGGTTTCGCGAACCTGCTCGGCGACGAAGCCTGGCACCTCGAACGGCTGGCGCCGGCATAGACTCGGGGTTCGCCCAAGAGGAGGCACCGGAATGGCGGTCACGCTGCTCGAACCCGCGCGCCGGGAACTGTCCCCGGGCTTCTTCGTGCGCCGCGCACTGCCCGTCGCCACGCGCCGCACGGTGGGCCCGTTCGTGTTCTTCGATCATTTCGGCCCGGTCGAGATGCCGCGCGCCGAAGTCGGCGACGTGAGGCCGCATCCGCACATCGGGCTGGCCACCGTGACCTGGCTGTTCGAGGGCGAGATCGTGCACCGCGACAGCGTCGGCAGCCTGCAGTCGATCCGCCCCGGCGAGGTGAACTGGATGGTCGCCGGCCGCGGCATCGTGCATTCCGAGCGCGCGCCCGAGGGCAAGCGCGGCGCGCCCGCGCGCTCGCACGGACTGCAGGTCTGGGTCGGGCTGCCGCGCGCGAACGAGGACGACGCGCCCGCCTTCGTGCACGTGCCCGCGGCCGACGTGCCGGTCCACGAGGCGCCGGGTGCGCGACTGGCGATCGTCGCCGGCGACGCCTGGGGCCTGCGCTCGCCGGTGCCGGTCGCCAGCCGAACGCTCTACGCGGTCGGCACGCTCGCCGCGGGCGCCACGCTCGCGATGCCTGCCGACCACGTCGAGCGCGCCCTCTACGTCATCGAGGGCACGGTCGCGCTCGACGGCACGCCGGTCGCCG
>JAIYAG010000448.1 GCA_027489195.1 Burkholderiales bacterium
CCCACCGTCAGGCCGAGGAAGTTGTAGAGCTTCCCCATCCACTCGGCGTCGCGCTGCGCGAGGTAGTCGTTGACCGTGACGACGTGAACGCCCTGGCCGGAGAGCGCATTGAGGTACGCCGGCAGCGTCGCCATCAGCGTCTTGCCCTCGCCGGTGCGCATCTCGGCGATCTTGCCGTCGTTGAGCGCCATGCCGCCGATCAGCTGCACGTCGAAGTGCCGCATGCCGAGCACGCGCTTCGAGGCCTCGCGGCAGACCGCGAAGGCTTCGGGCAGCACCGCATCGAGGGTCTCGCCGGCGGTCACGCGGGCGCGCAGCTCGGCGGTCCTGCCGGTCAGCTGCTCGTCGGTCAGCGCCGCGACCTTGGGCTCGAGCGCATTGATCCGCTCGACGACCTTGCGGTAGTCCTTCAGCAGGCGTTCGTTGCGGCTGCCGAAGATTCGGGTCAGCAGTTTCTGGATCATGGGGGCGTTGCCTCCGCGCCCGGGCGCGATACAGCCGGGCCACGGTTTCGGACTCGTGGGCAGTCGTCGAGTCTAGCATGGGGTCCGCGGGGGCCCACCGGGCGCGGCCCCCCTCCCGTCGGGTGGCGATCGGCTACAGTGGCCGACCGGAACGCCCCTCGATGAAACCCTTTCCACGTACCCGCAACGCCTCCTCGTGGCTGCGCAACGAGCCGGTGTTCGCCGCGCTCGGCGAGCAGGCGGCGAGGCTGACGGCGCTGCAGGCCGACCTCGAGCAGGCGATGCCCGGCCTCGGCCTCGTCGTGGTCGCGCTCGAGCGGGACACGCTGGTCGTCGGCGCGGCCCATGCGGCGGTCGCCGCGAAGGTCCGGCAGATCGGACCCACGGTCCTCGCCGGCCTGGCGCGGCGCGGCTGGAAGATCGAGAAGATCCGCTTCAAGCCGCAGTGGCGCCCGGTCGCGGTGGTGGCGCCGCGCCGCCCCAAGGAGGCGCCGAGCGCCCAGGCGATCGCCGCCATCGACGCGCTCTCCGACCGCATCGAGGACCCCCGGCTGCGTGCGGCGCTGCGCCGGCTGGCCTCGCGGCATCCGCCCCCCGACCCGGCCTGAGCCGCGGCGGGTGGCTCCTGCGGTGAGCCGGAGCGACGTAAAGTGAGCGCTGGCTCTCAGCAAGATGCCTCGGAGGCCTGCGGCGGCTTCAGGCCGAGGGCACGCGCTTGCGCAGTGCACACGCCTCGACGAAGCCGCGCAAGGTGTCCAGCGGCAGCGGCTCGGTGTAGCGGACCGTTCCGGCAGGCAGTCCGCCGCGCGCCTCCAGGTCCTCGTCGCCGAGGGCGCTCGACACCACGATCGCCATCGTCCGGTACTCCGGCACCGCCCGCAGTCGGCGCAGGAACTCGAAGCCGTCCATGGGCGCGGCGCGCAGCCCGCTCACCAGCACGTCCGGCCGGTGCCGCTCGATCAGCACCAGGGCGTCGAAGGCGTCGCCCGCCCAGAGCGCGCGCACCGGCTCGGCCCAGCCGGCGATCGCCGCGGCGATCCGGCGACGCATCGGGTCGCGGTCCTCGACGATCAGCACCGTGACCGTGCCGGCCCTGACCCCGCGCGCGGTGCCGCCGGCGGCGCGCGCCTCGCGCAGCGCGTCGATCGAGGCCCGGGCGATCCGCCGGTGACCGCCGCGTGTCTTCCAGGCCTGCAGGTCGCCGCGCTCGACCATCACCTGCACGGTGGTCGGCGAGACGTCGAGCAGCCGCGCGGCCTCCGAGGTGGTGCAGACCCCGAGCGCGGCGCCGGCGGACGGATCGGTGTCGAGGTGCATGACACCGGGCGCCTCGGTCGTCGGATCGGGACGCTCGGTCGGACTCATGCAGGCTCAGGCAGCCAGGCGTTCGACGAGCAGGACACCGAAGAACACCAGCCCGGTGGCCACGCCGATCCAGAGCAGACGGTACGCGCGGGTCAGCCACTTCCGGTCGCGGGTCACCAGCCAGGCCACGGCGGACCCGGCCACGCCCAGGGCGATCAGCAGGGCGACGATGCGCAGGAACAGCACGGCGTGCGGCCGGTCAGGCCGCGACCCAGTCGCGCGCGAACATCCGGGGCGCCTCGCGGCGCTGCGGGAAGGTGGCGAGGTCCCAGGCCTCGCGATCGGCCAGCAGCGCGCGCAGCAGCGCGTTGTTCATCGCGTGGCCGGACTTGTGCGCGGTATAGGCCGCGAGCAGCGGATGGCCGACCAGGTACAGGTCGCCGATCGCGTCGAGGATCTTGTGCTTGACGAACTCGTCGTGCGAGCGCAGGCCGTCGGCGTTGAGCACGCGGTACTCGTCCATCACGATCGCGTTGCCGAGGCTGCCGCCCTGCGCGAGCCCGCGCGAGCGCAGGGCCTCGACGTCCTGCATGAAGCCGAAGGTGCGGGCCCGGGAGATCTCGCTCACGTAGGAGTCGCTCGCGAAGTCGACCTCGACCTCCTGGAGCGTCGCGTCGATCGCGGGGTGCCCGAAGTCGATCGAGAAGCGCAGCTTGTAGCCGAAGAACGGCTCGAGCCGCGCCCACTTGTCGCCGTCGCGGACCTCGACCGGGCGCTTGACCCGGATGAAGCGCTTGGGGGCCGCCTGCTCGACGATCCCCGCCGACTGCAGCAGGAAGACGAACGAACCGGCCGAGCCGTCGAGGATCGGGATCTCGGCGGCGGTGACGTCGACGTAGAGGTTGTCGATCCCGAGGCCGGCCAGCGCCGACATCAGGTGCTCGACGGTCGCGACCCGCACCTCGGGGTCGGACTCGGCGGTCAGCGTCGAGGCCATCCGCGTGTCGTTGACCCGCGCGGCGTCGGCGCGGATGTCGACCGGCACGGGCAGGTCGACGCGGCGAAAGACGATGCCGGTGTCGGGCGCGGCCGGGCGCAGCACGAGCTCCACGCCCTGCCCCGAATGCAGGCCGACGCCGGTGGTCCGCACCAGCGTCTTGACCGTTCGCTGCCTCAGCACCGCTGCGCGCTCCGCGTCGCGTCGATCAGAGCTTGCCCAGCATCGTCGCGGCGTCGCTGACCTCGAACTTGCCCGGGGCCTCGCGGTTGAGCTGCTTGACCACGCCGTCGACGACCAGCATCGAGTAGCGGTCCGAGCGCACGCCCATGCCGCGGGCGGTCAGGTCGAGCATCAGGCCGGTGGCCCGGGCGAACTCGGCGCTGCCGTCGGCCATCATCCGGACCTTGCCGCCGGATTTCTGGTCGCGGCCCCAGGCGCCCATCACGAACGCGTCGTTGACCGACACGCACCAGATCTCGTCGACGCCCTTCGCCTTGAGCGCGTCGAAGTGCTGCAGGTAGCTCGGGACGTGCTTGGCCGAGCAGGTCGGCGTGAAGGCGCCCGGCAGGCCGAAGATCGCGACGGTCTTGCCCTTGACCAGGTCGGACACCTTGAATGCGTTGGGTCCGAGCGCGCAGCCGTTGCCCTCGACCTCGACGAACTCGGTCAGGGTGGCCTCGGGCAGGCGGTCTCCGATGGCGATGGTCATGCTCGCGACTCCTCTTGAATGGTTCGGGTTCGGACGGAGCACCGGGCTCCGCGGGTGCCGGGATTGTAGCCCGCCGCGGCGATCGGACCCGGGGAGCCCCGGACCCGCTCGTCGCGTCGCGCAATGCCCCTGACGCCGCCATGGCCGGCGCGGCGTCGGGGACGCCGATCCGCGGGAGGCCCCCCGCGGATCGGCGGTTCGTCGTCAGTCCTGGCGCGGGTTCAGTCCGCCTGCTTCCGCAGGAACGCCGGGATGTCGAGGCGGTCGACGCCCTTCTCCTCGAGCGCCGCGACCTGCGCCGACGCGCTGCCGCGCGCGTTGCGCCAGACCGCCGGCGTGTCGAGCTTGCCGTACGACGAGGGCTCGTGCGACACCGCGTCGCTCGTGCCGGTCGCCCGGTAGGTCTGCGGCACCAGCTGCGGCTTGCGGGCCGTCTTGCCGATGCCGGTGGCCACGACGGTCACGCGCAGCGCGTCGGTCATGTTCTCGTCGTAGACCGTGCCGTGGATGATGGTCGCGTCGTCGGCGCAGAACTGCTTGATCGTGTTGATCACCTCGTTCGTCTCGCGCAGCTTGAGCGAACGCGACGAGGTGATGTTGACGATCACGCCGCGGGCGCCCTGCAGGTCGACGCCGTCGAGCAGCGGCGAGGCCACGGCCTGCTCGGCGGCGAGGCGGGCGCGGTCCAGGCCCGAGGCCTCGCCGATGCCCATCATCGCCTTGCCCTGCTCGCCCATGATGGTCTGCACGTCGGCGAAGTCGACGTTCACGAGACCGGGGACGTTGATGATCTCGGCGATGCCGGCGACCGCGTTGTGCAGCACGTCGTCGGCGCGGCGGAACGCGTCCTCGAGGCTCGCGTCCTCGTCCATCACGTCGAACAGCTTCTGGTTCAGCACGACGATCAGCGAGTCGACATGCTCGACGAGCTGCTCGATGCCGTCGTCGGCGATCCGCATCTTGCGGTTGCCCTCGAAGTCGAACGGCTTGGTGACGACGCCGACCGTGAGGATCCCCATCTCCTTGGCCACCGCGGCCACGACGGGCGAGGCGCCGGTGCCGGTGCCCTTGCCCATGCCGGCGGTGATGAAGACCATGTTGGCGCCGGCGCGCGCCGCCTTGACCTCCTCGCGCTCGGCCTCGCAGGCCGCGCGGCCGGCGGTGGGGTTGGCGCCCGCGCCCAGGCCGGCGTCGCCGAGCTGGATGATGGCGGGCGCGAGCGAACGCTTGAGCGCCTGGCGGTCGGTGTTCACGGCGATGAACTCGACGCCCTGCACACCACGGCTGATCATGTGGTTGACGGCGTTGCCGCCCGCTCCCCCGACACCGACGACCTTGATGACGGCGCCGTCGGACTCGGACTCGATCATTTCGAAATTGGACATCTAGTGGGCCTCCAACGAGTTGTTGCTGCTGCGCTTGTTTGACGGACTGACTGCTGCTGACGACTGACGACTCTCGAAACCTGCCTCGGGCTCCCCGGGATCAGAAGTTCCCCAGGAACCACTCCTTCATGCGGCGCAGGGTCTCCTTGAACGAGCCCGACTGCTCCGCGACCTTGCGACCGCGCAGGCGCTGCATCCGGGCCTCCTCGAGGAGCCCCAGCGCCGTCGCGAACCGCGGCGTCCTGACCACGTCGGCCAGTCCGCCCGCGTACTCCGGCACGCCGATGCGCACCGGTTTCAGGAAGATGTCCTCGCCGAGCTCGGCCATGCCGGGCAGCATGCTGGTGCCCCCGGTGATGACCACGCCCGAGGAGAGCAGCTCCTCGTATCCCGACTCGCGGATCACCTGCTGGACCAGCGAGAACAGCTCCTCGACGCGCGGCTCGATGACCGCGGCGAGCGCCTGGCGCGACAGCGAGCGCGGCCCGCGGTCGCCGATGCCAGGCACCTCGATCTTGTCGGCCGGATTAGCCAGCACCTGCTTGGCGATGCCGTGGCGCAGCTTGATCTCCTCGGCGTCGGGCGTCGGCGTGCGGAGCGCCATCGCGACGTCGTTGGTGATCTGGTCGCCGGCGATCGGGATCACGGCGGTGTGACGGATCGAGCCGCCGGTGAAGATCGCGATGTCGGTGGTGCCGCCGCCGATGTCGACGAGCGCCACGCCGAGCTCCTTCTCGTCCTGCGTGAGGACGGCGGTGCTCGAGGCGAGCGGCTGCAGGATCAGGTCCTGGACCTCGAGCCCGCAGCGGCGCACGCACTTGATGATGTTCTGCGCGGCCGACACCGCGCCGGTCACGATGTGGACCTTGACGTCGAGGCGCACGCCGCTCATGCCGATCGGCTCGCGGATGTCCTCCTGGCCGTCGATGATGAACTCCTGCGGCAGCACGTGCAGGATCTGCTGGTCGGTCGGGATGTTCACCGCCTTGGCGGTCTCGATCACCCGCGCCACGTCGGCGTCGGTGACCTCCTTGTCCTTGATCGCGACCATGCCGATCGAGTTGAACGAGCGGATGTGGCTGCCCGCGATCCCGGTGTAGACCGTCCGGATCTTGCAGTCGGCCATCAGCTCGGCCTCCTCGAGCGCGCGCTGGATTGAGGCGACCGTGGTCTCGATGTTGACCACCACGCCCTTCTTCAGCCCCTTCGACTCGTGCTGGCCGAGGCCCACGATCTCGTAGCGTCCGTCAGGGTGCATCTCGGCGACGACGGCGACCACCTTGGAGGTGCCGATGTCGAGTCCGACGATGAGGTCCTTGCTGTCTCTGGTCATTGCGAACGCTTCGAGGGTGTGGACCGGTCCTGCGCGGGAACCGGCCTGCTGGGCGAGGCGGGCTTCGCCGTCGCGCGAGCGCCGCCGCGATCGGCGGGCGCCTTGTCGAGCGCGCCGGGGGCGCGCATCGCGAATCCGTTCTGGTAACGCAGGTCCACCGAGGCGATCTCGCGATTGAGCCGGGTCTGCACGGTCGGGGCCGCCGCGACCCAGCGCGCCACGCGATCGTCGATCGGCATGCCCTGCTCGCGGCCGAGCAGCAGCACCGTCCCGTTGTCGAGCCGCGCCGACCAGGCCCAGCGCGACGACAGCGTCACCGACTCGGGCGCGACCGACAGCGGCGCGAGCTGCTCGCGAAGCGACTGCCAGCGGCGCGTGACCTCGGCCTCGCTGCCGGGCGGGCCGGAGAACTCGAGCAGCGCGCCGTCGGCCTCGGCCTCCGCCGGGTTCGCGGCGAACAGCTCCCCCTGGCGGTTGACCAGACGCCCGTCATGCCAGATCGCCAGCGGCTGGTGCTCCTCGATGCCCACGCGCAGCGTGTTCGGCCAGATGCGGCGCACCTGCGCGCGACGCACCCAGGGCACCTGCTCGAACGACTCGCGCACCGCGCCGAGATCGACCGTGAAGAAGTTGCCGTGCAGGCGCGAGGCGCCCGCCGACTTGAGCAGCGCGCGGTTCACGTGCTGCAGCGGCTCGGCCGCCACCGACGGCTCCACCACCACCGCCTGCAGGGCGAACGCCGGGCGCTGCACGACCCAGGCGACGGCGGCCACCGCGAGCGCCACGCCCGCCGCGGCCATCAGGCCGTTGGCGGTGGCGTTCAGCAGACGGACGTCGTGCCAGGGATTCACTTCGCGGCCCCTCCCGCCTTCAGGCGCGCGGTCTCGAGGATCCGCACGCACAGGTCCTCGTACGAGATGCCCTCGGCCTTCGCGGCCATCGGCACCAGCGAATGGCCGGTCATGCCGGGCGAGGTGTTAATCTCGAGCAGGAAGGGCTCGTCGTCGGCGCGGCGCAGCATCACGTCGGCGCGTGCCCAGCCCTCGCAGCCGAGCGCGTGGAACGAGCGCAGCGCGATGTCGCGGATCCGCGCCGACAGCGCCTCCGGCAGGTCCGCCGGACAGTCGTAGCGGGTGTCGTCGCGGAAGTACTTGTTCTGGTAGTCGTAGTTGCCGGCGGGCGCGACGATCTCGATCACCGGCAGCGCGCGGGCCTCGGCACCGCTGCCGATGACGGCGATGGTCAGCTCGCGGCCGTCGACGAACTGCTCGCACAGCACGTCGTCGTCGTGGCGGCGCGCGATCTCGTAGGCCGCGGCGCACTGGTCCTCGGAGACCACCTTGGTGAAGCCGATCGTCGAGCCCTCTCGCGAGGGCTTGACCGCGAGCGGCAGCCCGTAGCGGCGGGTCGCCTCGAGCACGTCGGCGCCCGAGCGCGCCAGCGCGAAGCCCGGCGTGGGCAGGCCGTGCGTCGTCCAGATCCGCTTGGTGTAGACCTTGTCCATCGCGATCGCCGAGGCCATCACGCCGGAGCCGGTGTACGGGATGCCGAGCAGCTCGAGCGCGCCCTGCACCGTGCCGTCCTCGCCGAAGCGGCCGTGCAGCGCGATGAACACGCGGGCGAAGCCCTCGCGCGCAAGGTCGTCCATCGGCCGCTCGGCCGGGTCGAACGCATGCGCGTCGACGCCGCGGGCACGCAACGCGGCGAGCACGCCGGCGCCGGACATCAGCGACACCTCGCGCTCGGCGGAGCGCCCGCCGGTCAGCACCGCGACCTTGCCGAACTCAGCCCTCCGGGCCTGGCCGGCGCCTGCAGGCGCCAGCCGCTGATCCGGCTCGCCGCGTGCGGCTCGAATTCCCGTATCAGCCATTCGCGATCTCCTGCGTGCGCGCCGCGACGGCGCCGATCGAACCCGCGCCCATGGTGACGACCACATCGCCGTCACGGACCGTGTCGAGGATGGTCTCGGGCATCGTGCCGACGTCCTCGACGAATATCGGCTCGACCTTGCCGGCGACCCGCACGGCACGGGCCAGCGTGCGCCCGTCGGCGGCCACGATCGGCGATTCGCCGGCGGCGTAGACCTCGGCCAGCAGCAGCGCATCGGCCGAGGACAGCACCTTGACGAAGTCCTCGAACAGGTCGCGGGTGCGGGTGTAGCGGTGGGGCTGGAAGGCGAGCACCAGCCGACGTCCGGGGAACGCGCCGCGCGCCGCGCCGATCGTCGCGGCCATCTCGACCGGATGGTGGCCGTAGTCGTCGACCAGCGTGAAGCGGCCGCCGCCCTGCGCGGCGGGCACCGGCAGCTCGCCCCAGCGCTGGAAGCGGCGGCCGACGCCGCGGAAATCGGCCAGCGCCTGCACGATCGCCGCGTCCGGCACGCCGAGCTCGTCGGCCACCGCGATCGCCGCGAGCGCGTTCAGCACGTTGTGCAGGCCCGGCAGGTTGACCGTCACCTCGAGCGGCGCACGCGTGGTGCCGTTGACCCGGGCGAGCGTGAAGTGCATGCGGCCGCCGTCGGGTCGCGGGTCGACCGCACGGAACTGCGCCTCGGGCGAGAAGCCGTAGGTGATCACCGGCTTGGAGACGAAGGGCATGATCTCGCGCACGTGCACGTCGTCGACGCAGAGCACCGCCGCGCCGTAGAAGGGCAGCCGCTGGGTGAACTCGACGAAGGCCTGGCGCAGCCGCGCGAAGTCGTGGCCGTAGGTCTCCATGTGGTCGGCGTCGATGTTCGTGATCACCGCGATCATCGGCACGAGGTTCAGGAACGAGGCGTCCGACTCGTCCGCTTCGACGACGATGTAGTCGCCGCTGCCCAGCCGGGCATTGGCGCCCGCGCTGTTCAGCCGCCCGCCGATCACGAAGGTCGGGTCCAGGCCGCCGGCGGCCAGGATCGAGGCGACCAGGCTGGTGGTCGTCGTCTTGCCGTGGGTGCCGGCGATCGCGATGCCCTGCTTGAGCTTCATCAGCTCGGCGAGCATCAGCGCGCGCGGCACCACCGGGATGCGGCGCGCGCGCGCCGCGGTGACCTCGGGGTTGTCGCCGCGGACCGCGGTCGAGGTGACGATGCAGTCGGCAGTGGCGACGTTGGCCGCATCGTGGCCGCGGACGACGGTGGCGCCGAGTTCCACCAGCCGCCGGGTGGCCGCGTTGTCGGCGGTGTCGGAGCCGCTGATCCGGTATCCGAGGTTCAGCAGGACCTCGGCGATGCCGCTCATGCCCGAGCCGCCGATGCCGACGAAATGGATGTGCTTGACCTTGTGCTTCATGCGGGGACCTTGCGCGCGATCGCCTCGCAGACGTCGGCGACCTGCGTGGCGGCATCGGGCCTGGCAAGGGCGCGCGCACGGCACGCGATCCCGAGCAGGCGGGGGCGATCGAGGCCGGCGATCATCGCGGCCAGGCGCGGCGCGTCCAGCTCGGACTGCTGCACCAGGAGCGCGGCGTCGCGCTGCGCCAGGAAGCCGGCGTTGGTGGTCTGGTGATCGTCGACGGCATGCGGGAACGGCACCATCAGGCTGGCGACGCCCGCGGCGGCGACCTCGGAGACCGTCATCGCGCCGGCTCGGCAGATCACCAGGTCGGCCACCGCATAGGCGGCGGCCATGTCGTCGATGAACTCGACGGCGGCGGCCTCGACGCCGGCGGCCTGGTAGGCGGCCTGCAGCGCGGCCAGATGGTTGCGCCCGCTCTGGTGGACGACGGTGGGACGCTGTGCCGCCGGCAGCAGCGCGAGCGCCTGCGGCACGACGGTGTTGAGCGCCTGCGCGCCGAGGCTGCCGCCGACCACCAGCAGCCGCAGCGGACCGGTGCGCTCGCCGTAGCGCTGCTCGGGCGCGGGCAGCGCGGCGACGTCGCCGCGGACCGGGTTGCCGCACCAGGCGGCGCCGGCGATCGCATCCGGGAAGGCGACCAGCACGCGGTCGGCGACCCGCGCCAGCACCTTGTTGGTCAGCCCGGCGATCGAGTTCTGCTCGTGCACCACCAGCGGCGTGCGGGTCAGCGCAGCCATCATCCCGGCCGGGAAGGCGACGTAGCCGCCCATGCCGAGCACGACCGCGGGCCGGACCTCGCGCAGCACGCGCAGGCTCTGCGCGAAGGCGCGCAGCAGGTTGAACGGCAGCATCAGCTTCGTGGCGAACCCCTTGCCGCGCAGCCCGCCGAAGCGCACCCACTGCATCGGGATGCCGTGGCGCGGGACGAGGGTCGCCTCCATGCCGCCGGGGTTGCCGAGCCACACCACGTTCCAGGCGCGCTCGCGCATCACGGCAGCGACGGCGAGGCCGGGGAACACGTGGCCGCCGGTGCCGCCCGCCATCACGAGGAGCGTACGGCTCATACCTTGCCCCCCCGCATCATCTTTCTGCTCTCCCAGTCCACGCGCAGCACGATCGCGAGCGACACGCAGTTGACCAGGATGGCCGAGCCGCCATAGCTCATGAGGGGCAGCGTCAGGCCCTTGGTCGGCAGCAGACCGAGGTTCACGCCCATGTTGATGAACGCCTGCACGCCGATCCACAGGCCCACGCCCTGCGCGACCAGGCCGGCGAAGTGCCGGTCCAGCGCGATCGCCTGGCGGCCGATCTCGAAGCAGCGCCGCACGATCCAGAAGAACAGCACGATCACCGTCAGCACGCCGACGAAGCCGAGCTCCTCGCCGATCACCGCGAGCAGGAAGTCGGTGTGCGCCTCGGGCAGGTAGTGCCACTTCTCGACGCTGCCGCCGAGCCCGACGCCGAACCACTCGCCGCGGCCGAAGGCGATCAGCGAGTGCGACAGCTGGTAGCCCTTGCCGAGCGCGTTCTTCTCGTCGAAGGGATCGAGGTACGCGAAGATCCGCTCGCGCCGCCACGGCGAGGCCCAGATGATGGAGACGAACAGCAGCGCCATCGTCGCGGACAGGCCGGCGAACAGCTTGACGCTCACGCCGCCCAGGAACAGCAGCCCCATCGCGACCGCCGCGATCACCATGAACGCGCCGAGATCGGGCTCGAGCAGCAGCAGGCCGCCGACCAGGCCGACGGCGAAGGCCATCGGCAGGAAGCCCTTGGAGAACTCGTGCATGCGGTCCTGCTTGCGGACCGCGAAGTCGGCGGCGTACAGGATCACGAACAGCTTCATCAGCTCGGACGGCTGCAGGTTGATCATGCCGAGCGAGATCCAGCGGCGCGCACCGAGCACCACCTTGCCGATGCCGGGGATCAGCACCGCGATCAGCAGCAGCAGCCCGAGCACGAAGAGCCACGGCGCGGCCTTCTGCCAGCGCTGGATCGGGATCGCGAACGCGAAGGTCGCCGCGGCGACGCCGACCAGCATGACGAAGGCGTGGCGGGTCAGGTGGTGCGTGGTCCGCAGGGTCTCGAACCGCCGCGAGTCGGGCAGCGCGATCGAGGCCGAGTAGACCATCACCAGGCCGAAGAGCAGCAGCACCACCACCGACCACAGCAGCGCGAGGTCGAACTCGCGCACCGTGGCGGGCGCGACGCCGCGCGCACCGAGGCGGCCACGGGGCAGGCGCAGGCTCAGCACGGCTGACCGTCCTCTTCGGCGACGCGCTGCACCGCCTCGACGAAGACCTGGGCGCGATGGCCGTAGTTGCGGAACATGTCGAAGCTCGCGCAGGCCGGTGACAGCAGCACCGCCTGGCCGGGTGCGACGGTGCGGGCCGCGGCCGCGACCGCGGCCTCGAGCGTCGGGCAGTCGTGCAGCGGCACGCCGGTGTCGGCGAGCGCGGCGCGCAGCACCGGCGCGTCGCGGCCGATCAGCATCACCGCCGCCGCGTGCGCGGCCACCGCGGGTGCGAGCGGCGCGAAGTCCTGGCCCTTGCCGTCGCCGCCGGCGATCAGCACGCAGCGCTTGCCCAGACCGGTCAGTGCGGCCACGGTGGCGCCGACGTTGGTGCCCTTGCTGTCGTCGTACCACTCGATGTCGCGGATCACCGAGACGAGCTGGCAGCGGTGGGGCTCGCCTTCGTAGCCGCGCAGCCCGTGCAGCATCGCCGCCATCGGCACGCCGACGGCGCGCGCCAGCGCGAGCGCGGCCAGCGCGTTGGCATGGTTGTGCGCGCCCCGGATGCGCAGCGCGTCGGCGGGCATCAGCCGGTTCACGCGGGTCGCAGCGGCGTCGCGGCGGCGCCGGCCCGTCGGCAGCGCGTCCTCGTCGGCGACGGCCTCGGCGAGCCACGTCAGCCCGCCGTCGCGCACGATGCCGTAGCCGGGCGCTGCGTTCGGCGCATCCAGGCCGAAGGAGACGGTCCGGCGCGCGGCCTCGATCGCCGCCCGGGCGTCGGCGGCGGCACGCGCGGCGCGCGCGGCGGCGCGGCGGGCGGCGAGCCGCTCGGCCTTCGAGCCGCCGGCGGTCTCGTCGGTCTCGGGCGCCGCGTCCGCGCCGGCCTCGGGCGGCAGCGTCGCTCCCGGCACCGTCAGCGGGTCGTCGCGGTTGAACACGCAGACCGTGCCCGGCGCGTAGATGCGCTGCTTGGCCTCGAGGTAGTCGGCCATCGTGCCGTGCCAGTCGAGGTGGTCCTGCGTGATGTTGAGCACCGTCGCGCAGTCCGGCACGAAGCTCTCGGCCAGGCGCAGCTGGTAGCTCGCCAGCTCGAGGACCCAGACCTGGGGCAGGTCGTCGTGCTCGATCGCCTCGCGCAGCGCCTCGAGGGCGGCCGGGCTGATGTTGCCGCAGACGGCGACCCGCAGGCCGGCCTGCCGGCACAGGTGGCCGACGAGACGCGTCGTGGTGGTCTTGCCGTTGGTGCCGGTGATGGCGACGACGCGACCCTCGTGGCCGGCCGCGCGCAGCCGCGCGAACTCGCGGGCGAAGAACTCGAGCTCGCCCCAGACCGGCAGGCCCGCGCCGAGGGCGGCGGCGTGCAGGGCCGCGGCCTCGCCCAGGATCGGCGAGAGCCCCTGGCTCCAGCCGACGAGCTCGATGCCCTCGAGCAGCGAGGCGTCCAGGGCACCGCCCACGAAGCGCACCTGCGGACAGGCGGCCCGCAGCGCAGCGAGCTGCGGCGGCGCCTCGCGGCTGTCGGCCACGGTGACCTCGGCGCCGCGGAACGCCGCCCAGCGCGCGATCGCCAGGCCCGACTCGCCGAGCCCGGCGACCAGGATGCGCCGGCCGGCGAGCGCGGCGCGCACCGTCGCCCGCTCGAGCGCCTCGGCACGCTCGCGGGCGAGCTCGGCCGCGCGCTCGGCGGCGCGGGCGAGGCGCTCGGCCTCGAGCGCGGCCTCGTCGGCGGCGGGGTCGGTGGCGACCGGCTCGACCGGCTCGATGGGCTCGATGGGCTCGATGGGCTCGTTCACCGTGCTCACCGCAGCTTCAGCGACGACAGGCCGAACAGCACCAGCATCATCGTCACGATCCAGAAGCGGACGACGACCTGGGACTCCTTGACGCCGCCCACCTCGAAGTGGTGGTGCAGGGGCGCCATCCTGAAGATGCGTCGCCCCACGCCATAGCGCTTCTTCGTGTACTTGAACCAGGCGACCTGCATCATCACCGAGACGGTCTCGGCGACGAACACGCCCCCCATGATGAACAGCACGATCTCCTGGCGGACGATCACCGCGACCGTGCCGAGCGCGCCGCCGAGCGCGAGCGCACCGACGTCGCCCATGAAGACCTGTGCCGGATACGCGTTGAACCACAGGAACGCGAGTCCGGCGCCGGCGATCGCGCCGCAGAACACCACCAGCTCGCCGGCCCCGGGGACGTAGGGGATCAGCAGGTACTTGGAGAACACCGCGTTGCCGGCGACGTAGGCGAAGATCCCGAGCGCGCCGCCCACCAGCACCGAGGGCAGGATCGCCAGGCCGTCCGCGCCGTCGGTCAGGTTCACCGCGTTGCTGGTGCCCACGATCACCAGGTAGGTCAGTCCGATGAAGCCGAACACGCCCAGCGGATACGACACCGTCTTGAAGAACGGCACGATCAGGTCGGCGCGCGGCGGCAGGCTCATCTCGAAGCCCGACGCGAACCAGCCGATGACCAGCTGGATCGCCTCTTCGTTCGAGGCGGCCGGCACCGCGAACGCGAGGTAGACCGCGGCGATCCCGCCGATCAGCGACTGCCAGAAGAACTTGTCGCGCGCCGACATGCCCTTCGGATTCTTGTGCACCACCTTGCGGTAGTCGTCGATCCAGCCGATCGCACCGAACCCCAGCGTCACGATCAGCACCGCCCACACGAAGCGGTTCGCCAGGTCGGCCCACAGCACGGTGGCCGCGCCGATGCCGATCAGGATCAGCGCGCCGCCCATGGTCGGGGTGCCCGACTTGGTCAGGTGCGTCTGCGGTCCGTCGGTGCGCACCGCCTGGCCGATCTTGAGCTGCGCGAGCTTGCGGATCAGCCACGGACCGGCGAGCAGGCCGATCAGCAGCGCGGTCAGCGTCGCGAGCACGGCGCGCAGCGTGATGTAGTTGAAGACCGTGAAGAACCGGTAGTCCTTCGAGAGCCACTGGGCGAGCTCGAGCAGCATCAGTGGTGCCCTCCGCCAGCCGCGGCCGCGCCGGCGAGCGCCTGCACCACCCGTTCCATCCGCATCGATCTCGATCCCTTCACCAGCACGGTCGACCCGGCGAGCGCGAGCTCGCGCGCGCGGCCGCACACCGCTTCGATCTCGCCGAAGTGCTCGGCCCCCTCGCCGAAGGCCTCGACGCTCGCACGCGTGGCGGCGCCGAAGGCGAGCAGCCGCTCCAGCCCGCGCGAGCGCGCGTACGCGCCGACCTCGGCATGGAACTGCGGACCCTGCTCGCCGACCTCCGCCATGTCGCCGAGCACCATCAGCCGCGGGCCGGAGAAGGCCGCCAGCACGTCGACCGCGGCCCGCACGGAGTCCGGATTCGCGTTGTAGCTGTCGTCGATCAGCGCCGCGCCGCTCTCGGCCTGCAGCCTGCGCAGCCGGCCGGCGGCGGGCCGGAAGGCCGCGAGGCCCGCGGCGATGACGGCCGGCGGCACGCCGATCGCATGGCAGCAGGCGGCGGCGGCCAGCGCGTTGCGCACGTTGTGCGCGCCGTCGATCGCGATCGAGACCGCGAGCGGCGCACCGTCGATCGTCATCTCGAAGCCGTCGGTGCGCGCATCGGGCGCGGCAGACACCGCGCAGCGCGGATCGGTGCCGAAGTCGATCGTGCGGCGGCCGGCGGCGAGCGCGTGCCAGATGGGCGCATGCGGATCGTCGCCCGGGAAGACCGCGACGCCGTCGGCGGGCAGCGCCGCGATCGCCGCGCCGTTCTCGTGCGCCGTCGCCTCGACCGTGCCGAGGAACTCCTGGTGCTCGCGCTGCGCGTTGTTCACCAGCGCGACGCCGGCTTGCGCGATCGACGCGAGCCAGGCGATCTCGCCCGGCTGGTTCATCCCGAGCTCGATCACCGCGGCGCGGTGCCGGGCCTCGAGCCGCAGCACGGTCAGCGGCACGCCGACATCGTTGTTCAGGTTGCCGCGCGTCGAGAGCCGCGCGTCCTCGCCGACGTGGGCGGCGAGGATCGCGGCGACCATCTCCTTGACGGTGGTCTTGCCGTTGCTGCCGGCCACCGCGATCACCGGCAGCGCGAAGCGGCGGCGCCACCCGGCAGCGATCTCGCCGAGCGCGCGGCGCGTGTCGGCGACCCACAGCGCGGGCGCGCGGCAGCCCTCGGTCCAGCGCTCGACCAGCAGCGCCGAGGCGCCCGCTGCCAGCGCCTGGCCGACGAAGTCGTGCGCATCGAAGCGCTCGCCGCGCAGCGCGACGAACAGCTCGCCCGGACGCACCGCGCGGGTGTCGGTCGACACGCCGGTCAGCACGAGCGGCGGCTCGCCCGGATCGGCGGCGACGAGGCGCCCGCCCGACAGGTAGCCGAAGGCCTGGCGCAGCTCAAGCACCGGCGCCCCCCGTGCGTGCGCGACGCGTCAGCGCGCGCTCGGCGTGCTCGGCATCCAGGAACGGATGGCGCACGCCGGCGATCTCCTGATACGGCTCGTGGCCCTTGCCGGCGATCAGCACGACATCGGCGGGCGCGGCGCGCGCCACCGTCTCGGCGATGGCCCGCGCGCGGTCGGCCTCGCGCAGCGCGCACGGTGCCGACA
>JAIYAG010000414.1 GCA_027489195.1 Burkholderiales bacterium
AGCAGGGTCTCGCGGTCGGCTTCCTGCTCCTGGCGCTGCTCGCGGCCCTCGGGCTGGGTCTGGTGCACTACCAGGACGTCGATCGGCGGGCTGCGGACGCCGACGCGCAGCGGGCCGAGGCCGAGCGCCTCGAGCAGGAGGCCAAGCGCACCAACGACCAGAACCAGGCGGCCATCCTTCGGCTCATGAACGAGCTCCAGGAAGTGGCCGACGGTGACCTGACGATCCAGGCGACCGTCACCGAGGACATCACCGGCGCGATCGCCGACTCGGTCAACTACACGGTCGAGGAGCTGCGCAACCTTGTGGCGCGCATCAACACCACCGCCGAGCTGGTCGCCGACGCCTCCTCGAAGGCGCAGACGGTCTCCTCGGGGCTGCAGTCCGCCTCCGAGCAGCAGTCGCGCGAGATCCGCGAGACCGGCGAGGCGGTGCTGCGGCTGGCCTCGCAGATCAACGAGGTGTCGGCGAGCGCCTCCGAGTCGGCGCAGGTCGCGCGACAGTCGCTGGGCGCGGCCGAGCAGGGCCGGCGCGCGGTGCAGAACGCGATCGCCGGCATGAACGGCATCCGCGACCAGATCCAGGAAACCGCCAAGCGCATCAAGCGGCTGGGCGAGTCCTCGCAGGAGATCGGCGAGATCGTCGAACTGATCTCCGACATCACCGAGCAGACCAACGTGCTGGCGCTGAATGCCGCGATCCAGGCCGCGTCGGCGGGCGAGGCGGGCCGCGGCTTCACCGTCGTGGCGGAAGAGGTGCAGCGGCTCGCCGAGCGGAGCGCCGAGGCGACCCGGCAGATCTCCGCGCTGATCCGCACGATCCAGGTCGACACGCAGGATGCGGTCGCGGCGATGGAGCGCAGCACCACGGGCGTGGTCGCGGGGACGCGGCTGTCGGATGACGCCGGTAACGCGCTCGCCGAGATCGGACGCGTCGCCACGCAGCTCGCCGAGCTGATCGAGGACATCTCGCGCACCACCTCCGACCAGGCCTCGTCGGCCGGCACGGTCGCCCACAGCATCCAGCGCATCCTGCTGGTCACCGAGCAGACCAGCGAGGGCACGCAGCAGACCGCGGGCTCGATCCTGCAACTCGCCGAGCTCGCACGCGAGCTGAAGAACTCGGTGTCCCGGTTCAGGGTGCAATGATGGCCGGCGCCTCCATCGATCCGACCGCGCTGTCCTGGTGTCTCGCCGAGATCCGCGAGTCGCTCGCGCGCGCCGAGACCACGCTCGAGCAGCAGCTGCAGACCGACGGTGAAGACGAAGGTCGCCTGCGCGCGGCGCGCGGCTGGCTGCACCAGGCGCACGGGGCGCTGCAGGTGGTCGACCTCGAGGGCGTGGCGGTCGTCACCCAGGAGGCCGAGACGCTGCTCGAGCGCTGCGACCGCGGCGAGCTGCCGTTCGACGCCGGCGTGGTGCGCGCGATGTCGCGTGCGTTCGCCGCGGTCGTCGAGTACCTGGAGAGCGTGGTCGCCGGCTCGTCGGACTCGCCGGTGTCGCTGTTCCCCCACTACCGCGAGCTGCTCGTGCTGCGCGGTGCCGAGCGCACCGAGCCGTCCGACCTGTACTCGGTCGACCTGACGGTACGCCCGCCGCGCCTCGCGCAGAGCGATCCGCTGTCGACCGAGCAGGCCGCCCGCCTTCGCGTCGCCTTCGAGAAGGGCCTGCTGCGCTTCCTGCGCAACCCGCGCGATGCCGAGGCGCTCGGCGCGATGCACGGCGCGCTGTCGCGGCTGCACGCGGCCCACGGCGCCTCGGGCCAGCGCACCTTCTGGTGGCTGTCGACGGCGTTCCTCGACGCGCTGCGCGTGCAGGCGCTGCCGGTCGACGTCTTCGCGAAGCGGCTGGTCGGCCGCATCAACCTGCAGCTGTCGCGCACGCTCGGCAGCGGTGCCCCGATCGCCGACCGGCTGCTCCGCGACCTGCTGTTCATGCTCGCCCGCACCGGCGGCGGCTCGCCGCTCGCCGACGAGGCGCGCCGCCTGTACCGGCTGGGCGGCACGGTGCCGTCGGATTTCGAGACGCCGCGCTACGCGGTGGTCGATCCGCGCACGCTGCGCGCGGCCCGCGAGGCGACCGCCGCGTCCAAGGCCGCCTGGGAGAAGTACGTGCGCGGCAGCGCGCAGGACCTGCCCGCGTTCGCCCAGGCCGCCCAGCAGCTCGACGCCGCGGTGTCGCGGCTGCCCTGGCCGGGGCTGCAGAAGCTGTCGGGCGTGCTCGTCGGCCTGCGGCGCGCGCTCGCGGCGGCCGGTTCGTCCCTCGCCGAGGTGCTGTCGCTCGAGGTGGCCACCGCGCTGCTGTTCGTCGAGCAGGCGCTCGAGCGCGGCGCGCGGGCCGTCGCCCAGTACGACCGGCGCGCCGGCGAGATGGCCGATCGACTCGATCGGCTCTGCGAGCGCCAGGAGACCGACGGCGCGGCCACGCCCGATTGGCTGACCGAGCTGTCGCGCGCGGCGCAGGAGCGGCTGACGACGGCGGCCTACGTCGGCGAGCTGCAGGCCAACCTGCGTGCCTGCGAGAAGGTGCTCGACGGCTTTTTCCGCGAACCCGCCGCGCAGCGTGCGGAGCTGCCGCCGCTCGAGCCGCTGCTCAGGCAGGTCGCCGGCGCGCTGCGCCTGCTCGGCCACGACGAGGCCGCCGACGGCGCCGACATCGTGAGCCGACAGGTCGCCGCGCTCGCCGAGACCGACGAGCCGCCGCAGGACGACTGCGAACGTGTCGCCGCCAGCCTCGGCGCGCTCGGCTTCTTCGTCGAGTCGCTGCGCCAGGCCGACGGCCGCCATGGCGGCGGCTTCGAATTCAGCCGCGCCGACGATGCCTTCGTCGCGCGGCTCGGCGAGCGTCCCCGGGCACCCGAGGCCGACGGTCTCGAGCCGCCGGACTTCGAGTCGCTCGATCCGCCCGATGCCGACACGCTCGAGCCGCCCCAGGCGTTGGACCTGCCCGCGCCCGAGGTGACCGACGACTTCACGCTGCCGGCCGATGCCCTCGATGCCCTCGAGCCGCCCCAGGCGCAGGACTCGGGGCTGCTCCCGGACCTGCCGACGCTCGGTGCGTTCGAGTCGTCCGACTTCGAGCTGACCGTCGACGGCGTGCCGCCGGCCGGCACCGGCTCCGAGCCGGTCGACGACGGCCTCTCGATCGACTGGGGCGACGTCGTGGACGGTGCGCCCCTGGAGCCGCTCGATGCGCTCGTGGCCGAGACCGGCGCCGTCGACGTCGACCTCGAGGCCGACCGCTCGCTCGAGCAGCTGCTGCTCGAGCGGCGCGCCCAGGTGCAGCCGCTGCTGGCCGCGCTCGGCGCGGCGCCCGCCGACCCGATGCCGCGTGCCGCCCTGCGCGAAGTGCTCGCCGCGATCCGCGACGAGGCGATGCTCCTCGACGACGGCGAGCTGCGGGCCGCCGCGACCGAGGCGCTCGCGCGGCTCGACGCCGGTGACGCGCCGGATGCGGCGGCGTTCGCCGGTGCCGTGGCGCGGGTGGCCGGCCTGCCGGACGGACCGGCGATCGCCCCGGTGGTGCTGCCGGCGGACGATGCGATCGATGCCGAACTGCTGGGCATCTTCTTCGACGAGGCCGACGAGGTGCTCGCGGCCATCGTCGAGGCGCGTGACGAGTCGATGGCGTCACCGGCCGATGCCGGACCGCTGACGACGCTGCGCCGGGGCTTCCACACGCTGAAGGGCTCGAGCCGCATGGTCGGGCTGGCGGCGTTCGGCGATGCCGCCTGGGCGATCGAGCAGGTGATCAACGGCTGGGTCGGCGACGAGCGTCCGGGCACGCCCGCGCTGTATGCGCTGGTCGACGAGGCGCACGGGGCGATGCTCGGCTGGGTCGAGCAGCTGCGCGCGGATCCGCTGGCCTCGATCGATCCGACCCCGATCATCACCCGCGCGCTCGCACTGCGCGACGGGACGGAGCCCGAGGTCGGGCTGCCCCTCGAGGGCCTGCCGCCGGTGCTGCTCGAGAGCCTGCTTCCGGTGGGTGAACCCGAGGCTGTTGGCCCGACCGATGCGCCCGCCGAGCTCGGCATCGATCTCGACTTCGACTTCGAGCTCGCCGATCCGGCCGAGGCCGACGAGCCGGCGCTGGCCGATCCGATGCCGTTCGCGCTCGACGCGCGCGCTGGGGACGACGAGCTGATCGCGCTGTCCGACGGACTCGATCCGTTCGAGAGCGAGGTGCCGACGCTGTCGCCGCTCGACGAGATCGAGCCGATGGCGGTCGGGGCGCCGGCGGGACCGGATGCGCTGGAGCTCATCGGACTTGACGCGCTCGAGGGCGAGGGTCAGGACGAGGGCCTGGGCAAGGACGAGGACGTGACCGCCGACGGCATGGTCCGGGTCGGCGAGCGCCTGCTCAATGCGCAGCTCTTCCGTATCTTCCTCGACGAGGCCGGGCAGCTGCTCACGGCACTCGACGCCTGCATCGCCGGCTGGCGCACCGACCCGTCGCGGCCGCTCGCCGAGGCGACGCTGCGCGCGATGCACTCGCTGCGCGGCACCTCGCGCATCGTCGGCCTCGCGAGCGTGCACGAGGCCGCCGACGCCCTCGAGCGCGGCCTGCTCGGGCTCGCCGCATCGCGGCAGCTGCCGTCGGCCGAAGACCTCGACGACCTCGAATGGATCGCCGCACGGCTGCGCGTCACGCTCGAGCGCTTCGCCGACCGTCACGATCCCGAACCCGATCCGACGCTGCTCGCGCGCGCCGAGGCATTCGCCGCGCGCACCTGCGCGGCGGCGCCGCTGCCCGCCGAGCGCACCGACGACGCCGCATTCGACCTCGCGGACGTCGACGCCGCCATCGACCTCACCGAGATCGACGCCGCCATCGACCTCACCGAGCTCGACGCGCCCTTCGACC
>JAIYAG010000325.1 GCA_027489195.1 Burkholderiales bacterium
CCCAGGCGTCCAGCCCGGCGAACCCTCACAAGCTCGCGACCAAGAAGCGTGGCTGACACGTTCTACCGGGTCGAGCTCACCGCGAGTTTTCTGGAGCGCCTGGACGCCATCGAGGCGTTCCTGGTCAAGGCGGACGGCGGAGCTGCCTATGATGACCTCCTGGCTGCACTGCGCGCCACCGTCATCCCCGACTTGCGGCGCTTCCCGCGTATCGGGCGGCGCTACCTGGCCAACCCGCCCCAGTCAGCCGAGGCACTGGCGCAGTTGGCCGCGCTGCCACCTGGCGCGCCGGATGCGCTGCGAGAGTACCTGCATGGTGACTACCTGATCCTGTACTCGGTCGTCGATGTGTCCTCGGGGGTGACGTCCTCCGTGTACCTGCTGTCCATTCGGCATCACCGCCAACTGTAGTTCGACTTCGGAAGACTCTGGCCGGGCGCCTGATGGCTGCCGCACGAAGACTGTCACCAGGCCCTGACCGTTAGGACCAAGCTGTGGCAGCCGCGGCCGGCTCAGTGCTCCAGCAGCGCCGACGCCGTTCTCTGCCGCAGCGGTCTGAGCAGGTAGGTCAGCAAGGTGCGCTCGCCGGTCTTGATCGTCACTGAAGTCTGCATCCCCGGGAACAGTGCGATCGCCCCGAGTCGCGCGAGCTCGTCGGGGCGGATGCGGATCCGTACCGTGTAGTGGGCCGCCCCAGTTCGCGGGTCCGTCATCACGTCGGCGGACACGGTCTCGACCACGCCCGCCACCCGCGGCCGTTGGGCCATGCTCACGTACGCGTCGAAGGCCACGTCCGCCGGCAGACCGGGGCGCACCCGGTCGATGAACTGCGGTGCGAGATGCGCTTCCACGACAAGCGCTTCGCCTTCGGGCACGATGTCCATCACCCTGTCCCCGGGCTTCACCACGCCGCCCACGGTGTTCACCGCGACGTCCACCACCGTGCCGGCCACGGGCGCGCGCATCACCAGCCTGTCGTGGCTGTCGACCATGCCCTTCAGGCGTTCGGCCTGCAGCGTCAGGTCCTTCTGGGCCTCGGTGAGCTGCGCCTCGACGTCCTTGCGGAAGTCGTTCGAGATCTGCTGATCCCGCATCCGCAACTCGGCCAGCCGCGCGTTGGCGGCGGCGAGGGCCGCCAGGTTCTCGGCCTGCTTGCTCTGCACCTCCGAGAGCTGGCGCTCGATGTCCAGCAGCTGGTTCTGCGACACGAAGCCCTGCCGCTGCAGCGCCTGGAACTTGCCCAGCTGCTCGTTGAACAGGCCCACCTGCTTCTCCCGGCTGGCATCGAGCTGGGTCAGGCTGGCCAGCTGGGCCTGCACGCCGCGGGCGGATTCGCGCACGATCCGCAGTTCACCGTCGAGCGATCGGCGGCGGGAGGCGAACACCTCGCGCTGCGTCTTCAGGGCGGCCTGGGCATCCGCCGACTTATCGCGCAGGAGCTCGTCCGGGAACGCGACGGCCGGCGCACCTTCACGCTCGGCCCGCAACCGTGCCACCGTGGCCGCGGCCGCGATCCATTGGCTGCGGACCGCATCCAGTGCCGCCTTGCCCTGCACCTGGTTGAGGACCACCAGGTCCTGACCCGCCGCCACGTGTTCGCCTTCCTTCACCAGGATGCGTTCGACCAGCCCGCCCGTCAGGTGCTCGACCCGCTTGCGCTTGGTCTCCACCCCCACCATGCCCGGCGTGGGCACGCCCTCGTCGAGCGGGGCCAGCGCCGCCCACAGCAGGAAGCCGCCGAAGCCCAGCACCAGCAGCCACAATCCGATGCGCGTGGGACGGGCATGGTCGGCGTTGGGCAGGTGCAGGAGCGGCCCGTCCGACAGCACGGGGGCGTTCATGCGGCATCTCCGAGCCGGCGTCCGTCGAGGCCGATCAGCGGCTCGACGGGCCTAGGGTCCGTGCGCGGCCTCGGGTCGATCTTCAGGATGTCCGATCGCTTGCCCATGGTCTGGATGCGTCCGTCGTTCAGCACCATGATCGTGTCCATCTGCGTCAGCAGGTTGATGCGGTGCGTGACGACGAATACCGTGCGGCCGCGTGCCTTCAGATCGCTCAGCGCGTGCGACAGGGCCAGGTCGCCGGCCTCGTCCAGGCTGGCATTGGGCTCGTCGAGCACGATCAGCGCCGGGTCGCCGTACAGCGCGCGGGCCAGCGCGATCCGTTGGCGCTGCCCGGCCGACAGGGTGACGCTGCCGGGCGATCCGTCCTGGATGCGGGTCTCGTAGCCCTTGGGCAGGCGCAGGATGAGGTCGTGGACGCCTGCGCGCTGGGCGGCGAGCACCACGGCGTCGGAGTCCATCGTGCCGAAGCGGGCGATGTTCTCGCCGAGCGTGCCCGCGAACAGTTCGATGTCCTGGGGCAGGTAACCGAGCCACGGGCCGATCTCGTCGCGGTAGGCGCCGCTCAGGTCGGCGCCGTCCAGCCGCACCGAGCCCGCCGAGGGTTTCCAGACGCCCATCAGCGCCCGCGCCAGGGTGGACTTGCCCGAGCCGCTGGCGCCGACGATGGCCACCTGCTCGCCGGGTTGCACTTCGAAGCCCAGGCCCTTGAGGATGGGCTCGCGTTTCGCGGGTGCGATCCCCGCGGCGCTCGCGGTGACCACCGCGGGCGCCGCCACCACCAGGTTCTCGACCTGGACGGCGCCCTGCGGCCGCGGCAGCTTGACCTCGGGCGGGTAGACCACGGGTTGCTGCAGCACGTCGTTCAGGCGCCTGAGCGATTCACGCGCGGTGACGAGCTGGCGCCAGTGGGCGATCGCCAGATCCACCGGAGCCAGGGCCCGACCCAGGAGGATGGAGGCGGCGATCATGCCGCCGGGGGTCATCTGGTCCGCGAGCACGAGATAGGCCCCCAGCCCCAGGATGCCGGACTGCAGGAAGGTGCGGGAGAACTTCACCACCGCCCCGATGCGGGCGGCCCGCTCGCTGACCGCGCCCTGCGTGGCCAGGAAGTGGTGCTGGCGCACGAGCCAGCGTTCGCGCAGGGCGCCGAGCATGCCCAGCGCGTCGACCACCTCGGCGTTGCGTGCGCTGGCATCGGCCATGTGGGTGGCGGCGTTCCCGATGCGGCCGGCTTCGGTCTGCAGGCGACCGGTGGCGTGTTCGTTGTACCAGGCGAGCGCCAGCAGCAGGACGGCCGAGGCCACGCCGAACCCGCCGAGCACCGGATGGATGAGGAAGGTGACCAGCA
>JAIYAG010000018.1 GCA_027489195.1 Burkholderiales bacterium
CCCTGGCGAGTGCAGCGACCGCGGCGACCACGGCGACCGCGGCGACCACTGCCCCGCCACCCCCGTCCGACGACGGCCCGCTCACCCTCTTCGAGAAGATCGTGCGCCGCCACGCGTTGCCCACCGCCGACACCGGCGCGCGGCTGGCCTCCGGCGAGGGCGGCTTCGTGAGCGCCGACCTGCGCTTCATCCACGAGTACTACACCGGCATGGCCGCGTGGCTGCTCGACGAGCGCCATGGCGAGGCGCTCGCGCTGCACGAGCCGCACAGCATCGTCGCCTTCGAGGACCACCTGTCGTACGTGCACCGCAGCCCCGTGCACGTGTCGCAGGGCCTGGTGCCCGCGGTCGGCGGGCTGTCGCGCGCGCATCGGCGCTTCGTCGAGCGATTCGGCCTGACGCACCACGGCTACGTCGAGGCGCTCGAGGCCGGCGATCCCGACAACCAGGGCTCCGAGGGCATCTCGCACGCGATGGTCGCCGAGCGCTACGCGCTGCCCGGGCAGCTGATCGCCGGCACCGACTCGCATACCCCGCACAGCGGCGCGCTCGGCTGCGTCGCATTCGGCGTCGGCACCACCGACATGGCGAACGCCTTCGTCACCGGCGCCGTGCGCCTGACCATGCCCGAGGTGCTGCGCGTCGAGCTCGACGGCGTGCTGCCCGCCGGCGTCACCGCCAAGGACGCCGTGCTGCACCTGCTCGCGCAGCGGTCGATCCGTGCGGGCGCGGGCGTCGGCCGCGTCTTCGAGTTCGCCGGCAGCGCCGTGCGTGCGATGGCCACCGACGAGCGCGCCACGCTCACCAACATGGTCGCCGAGCTCGGCGGCTTCACCGGCCTCGTCGAGCCCGACGCCGAGACCGTGCGCTTCGTGAAGGCGCGCCGCGGCCTGGACATCGTGCTCGAGCCCTGGATGTGCAGCGACCCCGGCGCACGCTATGCCGAGGTGCTGCACGTCGACTGCGGCGCGCTGACGCCCATGGTCGCGCGCCCCGGCGACCCCGGCCTCGGCCTGCCGCTCGCCGCGCTCGAGGCACCGGTCAGCATCGACATCGCCTACGGCGGCAGCTGCACCGCCGGCAAGCGCGAGGACTTCGACCAGTACCACGCGGTGATCGCCTGGGCCGCCGCACGCGGGCTGCGCGTCGCCGACGGCGTCGCGCTCTACCTGCAGTTCGGCACCGAGGACGTGCGCACCTACTGCATCGAGCGCGGCTACCTCGCCGCCTTCGAGGCCGTCGGCGCCGAGCTGCTGCGGCCTGCCTGCGGCGCCTGCGCCAACTGCGGCCCTGGCTCGTCCACCGACGCCGGCCAGGTCACCGTCAGCGCGATCAACCGCAACTTTCCCGGGCGCTCCGGTCCAGGGGCGGTCTGGCTGGCGAGCCCGCCGACCGTTGCGGCCAGCGCGATCCTCGGGCGGCTCGCGTCCTTCGAGGACCTGCGCCGCACCGTCCAGGCCTCATGATCCCGGGCTGACCGCCCTGCCGATCCGACGTCCGCCGAGTAGCCATGTACGCCTGTCCCCACTGCCGCGAGCGCGGCATCTCCCTCGCCGGCCGCCTGTTCCTCGGGCCGGCGGGCACCACCGACTGCGCCCGCTGCGGCAAGGCCGTTGGCGCCGACCCCGACCGGGTCTACACCTCGGCTGCACCCGCCGTCGCCGCGTTCTTCGGCAGCTTCTTCGTGAGCAGCCTGCAGGCGCACGTGCTGGTGCTCGTGCCGGGGATCCTGCTGTCGGTGCTGCTGCTGCTGACCTACGCGACGCTCGTCAAGCGCTGAGGCGCGCCCCCTGGAGACCGCTCCCTCATGAACCTCGTCGCCACCCCCGTCACCGCCGCGGCCGCCGGCGTGTTCTCCGCCATCACCTGGCCGATCATGTACGCGCGCTTCCACGACCCCGGGTCCACCTTCGACATCGGCCTGCTGATCGGCACCATCCTGCTGGTCGCGCTGCCCGCGCACGCGTGCGTGGTCGGCTTCAAGCGCACCCGTCCGGCCGATCCGCGGACCCTGGACACCGCGCTGCTCAAGCGGGCCGGTGCCTGGATCGGCGCTGCGCTGCTCGCCGTCGGGGCGACCGCACTGCTGCGCGGGCAGTGAGCGCGCCGGCATGAGCGTCGCGCTGCTGGTCATCGACGTGCAGCGCGCGCTGTGCGAGGGCGAGTCCGCCACCTTCGACGGCGAGGGCGTGATCGAGCGGATCAACGTCGCCGCGGCCCGCGCGCGCGCCGCGGGCGCGCCCGTCGTGTTCGTCCAGCACGAGACCGCCGACGGCGACTTCCGCCACGGCGGCGAGGGCTGGCAGCTCGCCCGCGGACTCGACGCACGACCGGGCGACACCTTCGTGCGCAAGACCGCCACCGACGCCTTCCACCGGACCGAGCTCGCCGCCGTGCTCGAGCGCCTCGGCGCCACGCGCCTGGCCGTGTGCGGCATGCAGAGCGACTTCTGCGTCGACACCACCACGCGCCGCGCGCTCGCGCTCGGCTACCCCGTGCAGCTGACCGCCGACGGCCACACCACCGTCGACAACGGCGTGCTGCCCGCGGCGCTGATCACCCGCCACCACACCGCCACGCTGACGAACATCTCGAGCTTCGGCGTGCGGGCCGTCGCGGTGAATGCGGCCGAGGTGGTCTTCGACCGGTAGGGCCGTGCTTGGCGAGCCGCTCGAAGCGCTGCATGCTGGCGCTCCGAGCAGCAGAAGGACACCACCGATGAAAGCCACCTGGAACGGCACCGTGATCGCGCAGAGCGACGACATCGTCACGGTCGAGGGCAACGCCTACTTCCCGGCGGCCGCGCTCGACCGGACGTACGTCGTCGACAGCGACACCCACACCACCTGCCACTGGAAGGGCGTCGCGAGCTATTACACGCTCGATGTCGACGGAAAGAAGAACCCCGACGCCGTCTGGTACTACCCCACCCCGAAGGCCGGCGCCGAGCAGGTGAAGGACCGCGTCGCGTTCTGGAAGGGCGTGAAGGTCGAGGCCTGAGCGGCCCGGCGCGATCGGGTCAGCGCCGCCGCCGGACGCGCCCTCAGGCGGCCGACCCCGGCAGCTTCAGCATCGGGGCATCCAGGTGCCCCACCTTCACCAGGATCGTCGCGCCCTCGGCACCGGTGAACGGCGTGTGCGTGCTCCCGCGCGGGCTGCGCAGCCAGGTGCCCGCCGGATACGCGCCGTGCTCGTCGTGGAAGACGCCCTCGATCACGTAGATCTCTTCGCCCCCGGGATGCGAGTGCGTCGAGAACCGCGTGTGCGGGTCCCAGCGCACCAGCGCCGTGTCGATGCCGTCGTGCGAGTGCAGCGGCATCACCGACAGCCCCTCGACCCGGCCCGGTTGCCACGGCGTCGCGCGCGTGTCGAGGCGCACCGGCTCCGTGTCCCCCGCGCAGAACTGCCAGAGCTTCACTAGGATCGTGCAGCCGTCCTTCGAGAACGGCACGTGCGAGGTCCCCGGCGGATTGCGCACGTAGAAGCCCGCCGGGCAGTCGCCGTGCTCGTCCGAGAACGTGCCCGCCAGCACCAGGAACTCCTCGCCGCCGCCGTGGACGTGGCGGTCGAAGAAGGAGCCGGGGGCATAGCGAACGACGGTGGTGGCGCGGGCCACCTCGCCGCCGATGCGATCGAGCATGTGGCGGTCGACGCCCGGGAGGGGGGAGGGCACCCAGTCGGTGTCGGTGGGCGGAGGGACGACTTCGCGGAGGGTGAAGTCGGCGC
>JAIYAG010000556.1 GCA_027489195.1 Burkholderiales bacterium
CCAGCTACATGCAGGTCATCCTCGAGGAGATGCAGCGCCAGGGGCTGGACCCGCGTGCGTCGTCGCTCAAGGTGGGCATCTTCGGCGCCGAGCCGTGGACCAACGAGATGCGCCGCGAGATCGAGGCGCGCATGGGCATCGACGCGGTCGACATCTACGGCCTCTCGGAGGTGATGGGCCCGGGCGTGGCCAACGAGTGCCTGGAGACCAAGGACGGCCCGACGATCTGGGAAGACCACTTCTATCCCGAGATCGTGAACCCGGAGACCGGCGAGCCGGTGGCCGACGGCGAGCAGGGCGAGCTGGTCTTCACGTCGCTCACCAAGGAGGCGCTGCCGATCGTCCGCTACCGCACCCGCGACCTCACGCGGCTGCTGCCCGGCACGGCGCGCACGATGCGGCGGATGCAGAAGATCACCGGCCGCTCGGACGACATGATGATCATCCGTGGCGTCAACGTCTTTCCGTCGCAGATCGAGGAGCTGATCCTGCAGCGGCCGCTGCTGGCGCCGCACTATGTCTGCGAGATCGACAAGGACGGACCGCTCGACCGGCTGACGGTGAGGGTCGAGCTCAAGGCGGGCGAGCACACCGACGGCTCGGCCGCGGCGGGAGCCCGCGCCGCGCTCGAGCATGCGATCAAGTCGCTGATCGGGGTCAGCTGTCGCGTCAAGGTCGAGCCGACGAACGCGATCGAGCGCTCGGTCGGCAAGGCGCGGCGGGTGATCGACCGGCGCCCGCGCTGACGCATCGGCAGGGGGTCGACCGACGGCCGCGCTGACGCAGCGGCGGGTTCGGGCGAAACCGGCTCGCCTGCGGGTCGGGGGGACGGGCCCAGGGGAGTCGCGGTGGCAGAATGCCGGCTCGACCACCGGCCCCGCACGAGGAGACCCCCCATGTTCCGCGCGATCCTGCTCGAGAAGACCGCCGATGCCTTCAGTGCATCGCTGCGCGACCTGAGCGACGACGACCTGGCGCAGCACGCCGGCGATGGCGACGTGGTCGTCGACGTCGCGCATTCGACGATCAACTACAAGGACGGCCTGGCGATCGCGAACCGCTCGCCGGTGGTCCGCAAGTGGCCGATGGTGCCCGGCATCGACGGCGCCGGCACGGTCGTCTCGAGCACGCACGCGTCCTTCGCCGCGGGCGAGCGGGTGGTGCTCAACGGCTGGGGCGTGGGCGAGACGCACTGGGGCTGCCTCGCGGGCCGTGCGCGGCTCAAGGGCGACTGGCTGGTGCCGCTGCCTGCGGCGCTGTCGACGCGCCAGGCGATGGCGATCGGCACCGCGGGCTATACCGCGATGCTCTGCGTGATGGCGCTCGAGGCGCAAGGCGTCGTGCCGGGCGACGGCGAGGTCCTGGTGACCGGCGCGGCCGGGGGCGTGGGCAGCGTGGCGATCGCGCTGCTCTCGGGGCTGGGCCATCGCGTGATCGCCTCGACCGGGCGCGCGGCCGAGGCGGACTACCTGAAGGGTCTGGGCGCGGCCGACGTGATCGATCGCGCGGCGTTGGCCGCGCCGGGCAAGCCGCTGCAGAAGGAACGCTGGGCGGGCGTGGTGGACGCGGTCGGCTCGCACACCCTCGCCAACGCCTGCGCGCAGACGCGCTACCGCGGCGCGGTCGCGGCCTGCGGGCTCGCACAGGGCATGGACTTCCCGTCGAGCGTGGCGCCCTTCATCCTGCGCGGCGTGCGGCTGATCGGCGTGGACTCGGTGATGTGCCCGCAGGCGGAGCGGCGCACGGCGTGGACGCGCCTCGCCCGGGACCTCGACCTGGCCAAGCTCGATGCGATGACCACCGGCATCGGCCTGGCGGATGCGATCACGGCGGCGCCGGAGATCCTCGCCGGACGGGTGCGCGGTCGACTGGTCGTCGACGTCGCGCGCTAGGCCGGACGCCGCGGCAGGGCCGCGGGCACCCGGGGCGCGTCGGTGACCCGCGACGGCGCAGGCATACTGCGCTTCGTCGACACGCCCCCGGACCCGCCGTCATCGTGAAGCGAACCGCCCCCCGCGCCGCCGAATCCATCGCCTACCGCATCGTCCCGGCCGACCCGCGCGGCCACCTGTTCGAGGTCGAACTGACGGTGTCGGAGCCGGCGCCCGACGGCCAGCGACTCGCCCTGCCCGCCTGGATCCCGGGCAGCTACATGATCCGGGAGTTCGCACGGCACGTGGTGAGACTGCAGGCCCGCGATGCGCACGGCCCGCTGCGCATCGACAAGCTCGACAAGCACACCTGGCGGGCGGCGCCCGCGCGCGGCACGCTGGTCGTGTCGTACACGGTCTATGCGTGGGACCTGTCGGTGCGCGCTGCACACCTCGACGAGACCCACGGCTTCTTCAATGCGACCAGCGTGTGCCTGCGGGTCATCGGCCAGGAGGCACGGGCCTGCACGGTCGACCTCGAGCCGCCGCCGCCGGAGGTGGCACGCGACTGGAAGGTCGCCACGACGCTGCCCGAGGCGGGCGCTCGCCGCGGTGGCTTCGGTCGCTACCGGGCCGCCGACTACGATGCGCTCGCCGACCATCCGGTGGAGATGGGGCGCTTCGTGTCGGTCGCGTTCGAGGCGGGCGGCGCGACCCACGAGATCGTGGTCACCGGCCGCAGCGACGTCGACCTTGCGCGCCTGGCACGCGACCTGGAGCCGGTCTGCGCCGCGCAGGCCGCGCTCTTCGAGCCGCGCACGAAGCGCGCGCCCTTCGATCGCTTCCTGTTCCTCACGACCGCGGTGGGCGATGGCTACGGCGGCCTGGAGCA
>JAIYAG010000201.1 GCA_027489195.1 Burkholderiales bacterium
CGCGCGCTGCGCGCAGCGCTCGATACGTTCCCGATCGGGCTTGGGCGAGAAGAAGGCGATGTTGTCGGAGATCGATCCGGCGAAGAGCTGATCCTCCTGCATCACCACGCCGAGCATCTCGCGATAGGCGCGGGTGCCGATCCGGGCGATCGGCTCGCCGCCGACCAGGATCTCGCCGCTCGTCGGCTGCAGCAGGCTGGCGAGGATCTTCAGCAGGGTCGTCTTGCCGCAGCCCGATGCACCGACGATGGCGACCGACTCGCCCGCCTCGATCCGGAAGCTCACGCCGTCGAGGATCCAGGGCTCGCTCTCGGCGTACCGGAACCGGAGGTCGCGCACCTCGAGGGACGGCTCGACCTGGGGCGGATCGGCGACGACCGACTCGGCCTCGGGCGCGGTCAGCACGATGTCCGACAGGCGTTCGCCATGGAGTCTGAGCATCCGCAGGTCGATCAGCCGATCGATCAGCGCGGTGGTGCGCCCGATGAACAGCGCCTGGTAGGACAGGAACGCGAGCAGCATGCCGACGGTGAAGGCGCTCTCGAGGATCCTGCCGGCGCCGATCCACATCGTCGTGATGGTGAGCAGGCCGAACAGCACCACGGTGCTCGCGCGGAACACGAGCCGAAGCTTCTGCACGGTCATGCCGCGGTTCGCGGCTTCGACCAGCAGGTTCATCCACTGCGAGCGCCGGCCCTCCTCGCCCCCCATCAGCTTGATCGGCCGGATCGCCCTGAGCGTCTCGAGGAAATGGCTGTCCAGGCGGGACTCCCAGACGATCGTCTCCATGGAGGCCTCGCGCAGCGGCCGGTACAGCACCCAGCGCAGCACGGCATAGGCGCCGACCGCGGCGATCACCAGGGCGGCCATCGGCGGGCTGATCATCAGCATGATGGCCACCGTGATCGCAGCCATCAGCCCGTCGAGGACCGCCTCGACGAGTTCGGTGGTCAGGGCCTGCTGGATGCGCTCCAGCGAGCCGAAGCGCGACATGATGTCGCCGAGGTAGCGGCTCTCGAAGAACGCGGCGGGCAGCTTCTGGAGGTGCGTGAACAGGTTCGCGCTGGACTGGACCCTCAGCGAGGCCGACAGCACCATCAGCGTCCAGCCGCGCATCGCCATCAGCGAGGCCTGGATGAGCGTGACCAGGCTGAATCCGATGGCGAGCGTCGTCAGCAGGTCGCGGTCGGCGCTCACCAGCGCGTGGTCGATCACCCACTGCAGGAAGAACGGGTTGAGGATCGCGAAGACCTCGATGCCCAGCGCGAGCACGAGCAGGTGGCCGAGCGATCGGCGCAGGCCGACGATGCGACCGAACAGGCGGGTCAGCGGCAGGCGCGGCGGCGCGTCGCGGCGCTCGAACCCCGGGGTCGCGGTCAGCTCGAGGGCGACGCCGGTGAAGTGGCGCGAGACGTCGCGCAGCGGCATCCGGCGCACGCCGATCGCCGGGTCGTGCAGCCGGACCTCGCCCCGGCTCACCGACTCGAGCACGACGAAGTGATTCATGTCCCAGTGCAGCACGCAGGGCGTGCGCAGCTGCGACAGCTCGTCGAGCTCCACGCGCAGCGGCCGGGTGGCCATGCCGAGCTGGGTGGCGACGTTCACGAGGTCGGACAGCCGCGCGCCCTTGAGCGACACGTCGAAGCGACGCCGCAGGTCGACGAGATCGCTGGCCTGCCCGTAGTAGGTCGCCACCATGGCCAGGCAGGCCAGACCGCACTCGGCGGCCTCGGCCTGATGGATCATCGGCAGCTTGCGGCGCAGGCCGAAGTTCAGCCGCACGGAGGATTCGGCGGTCAAAGTCGCCCCGTCAGGGTGTAGAGCGGTTCGAGCATCCATTCCCACAGCTTGCGGCGCTCGAGGGCGATGTCGGCCTCGAGCTGCATGCCCGCCTGCAGCGCCTGTTCCTCGCCGTAAGCGGTCACGGTCTGGCGATCGAGCGCCACGACGATACGGTAGATGGGTTCGCCCGCGCCGCCGACGATCGCCAGACCGGCGAGCGCGCTCGGCAGCTCGGCGGGACTGATCGCGGTGCGCGAGACCGACACCACCTTGCCCGCGTGATGTCCGAACTTCTGGTACGGAAAGGCCTGATAGCGGACCAGCACCTGCTGGCCTTCGCGCACGAAGCCCATCGAGCGGCTGGGCGTGAACAGATGGACCTCGAGCCGGGCGTTCTCGGGCACGATGTTCATCAGCGGTGTCGCCGGATTGGCGGTGGTGCCGGCCTCGACCTGCAGCGACGACACCGTGCCGGAGAGCGGCGCGGTCACGACGATCTGCCGCCTGGACTCGGCCTCGGCGAGTTCCTGCTCCAGCGTCGAGACGCTGCGCTCGAGTGCGGCCTTCTGCGCCTGCGCGCGCAGCGGCAGCTCCAGGAGCTCGCCCTCGAACACCGAGACGTCGCGCTGGCGCTCGCTGCGCTGTCGCTCCAGGGCACGCAGTCGGCCGCGCTGCTCGAGCATCTGGCCTTCCTGGGTCTGGACCTGCTGCAGCGACACGTAGCCCTGGGCCTGGAGGCCACGCTCGCGCTGCAGCGTCCCCTCGGCGAGCTGGACCCGGGAGGACTGCAGCGCGATCTCCTGGGTCAGCTGCCCGATCTCGCTGCGCATCGCATCGATCCGCTGCCGCAGCGACGTGCGCTGCTGCTCGAAGAGCTGCTGCTGCTGCTGCTGCTCGGCCTGCAGGCTGGTTCGACGCGTGGCCAGCAGACGGGAGACCTCGGCCTGCGTCGCGCCGTAGGCGGTGGTCTGGCGCTCGGCCGACAGGGTCAGCAGCGGCTGGTCCTTCTGCACCCGGGCGCCCTCGCGAACCAGCAGTTCGGAGACCACCGAGGGCTGGGGCACGAACACCCGCACCACGCCCTGCTGCGGCACGACCCAGCCGCTCACGCGCGCCTTGCGGGTGAACTCGCCGAAGCCCATCAGCAGGCCGACGGCGAGGATCGCGATCAGCGCGAATCCGGCGAACACCGTGAGCGAGACCGGGCGCGCGAGGAGGACCGTGCCGAGCCACTGGGTCCGCTGGCCGGCCATCGCCTCGGGTCGAAAGAGCGACGGCGCCGATGGGCGCGGCGCGCGGGCTTCGGCACGCGGCACCGCCACGGGCTTCGCGTCGCGACCGGCCTCGCGGGGCCGGCCCCGTTCGGACCGGACCGCCACCGTGCGTGCGGTCACGCGATCGCTCGGCGGCATCGAGCCCTCGAGCCGTGCGCGTCGCCGCGGCCGATCGATGCGCGTTCCGCATGGCCCGCCCCAGCCATCGGCTGGGCGGCGTTCACGCGGGGATCGGGCATGGGCATCGAAGGGCTCTCGGTTCGTGGCACCGCGCGGACTGCGATCGGACGTCGCGCGATGCACGGTGTGCGCTCCCTGCACGGGCAGGGATACGGTTCATCGGTCGATGCTATCGGAGCGCTCCCGGTACGCCCGTGATGGAGTTCATGCGGGTCCGCGGGAAGGCCTCGAAGGCTCGCAGGCCTGTGTCGGGACTCATGACATCGGTCACGCGGCAGGTCCGTGCAGCGGGGCGTTCGAACGAAGCGTCGCCCGGGCTGCATGCACCTCGTCGTACCGGGAAACCTGTGTCCAAAAAAACCGGGGGCACCCGATGGCGCCCCCGGCCCGTCAATGACCGACCCGCGCGCTGCGCGGCTCAGTCACCGACCTCACCTCAGCGCCGGCCGCGACCCTTGCCGCCGCCGCCGTTGCACGGCGGGGGCGTGTAGCAACCGCCGCCCTTGCCACCGCCCTTGCCGCCGCCCTTGCCGCCGCCTTTGCCGCCGCCCTTGCCACGGCCGCCGCCCTTGCCGCCTTTGCAGCCCTTGCCGCCCTTGCCGCCGCTGACGGCCAGTTGCTCTTCCAGAGTCAAAACTCGCATTTAAGTGCTCCTGAGTTGGATTGATTCCTGCATTGCCTGCCTGGAGATGCGATTCCGATCCAGGGCCAAGGACCCTGGTCCGGTCCGCACCCCGGGCAGGTGACGGATGCTGCAGCGAGGTCTTCTGCGGTGCCGAGGCACTAAGTCTCGTCCTCGCGATCTGGCACGTCAGTTAACGCAAGGACACGCTGACTCGATGCCGGGCGTGACATCCGCCCTGCAACAACAGGCTGGATTGAGTAGCCTCCGCGCATTGATCCGCCGTGCGATCGAGATGGCCACGACACCATGAACACACTCATGACCTGCCCAGACCTGTGCATCCGCGATACCGGCCCTGAGCGCGGGCGCGGTGTCTTCGCGCTGCGCCGATTCGCCGCGGGCGAGCTCGTCGAGGCCGCGCCGATCCTCGTGCTCAAGGTCGACTACGACACCCTTCCCGCGCTGCTCAAGACCTATGTCTTCGACTGGACCGCGCTGACCGGCGTCCCTCGGAGCCAGGCAGTCGCCCTCGGCTACGGCAGCATGTACAACCATGCGAACCCCGCCAACCTGAGGTACGTCGCCGACGCTCGCACCAACGTCATGCGCTACGTCGCGGTCCGGGACATCGAGCCCGACGAGGAGCTGACCATCAACTACAACGCACTGGGCGGCGTCCATGAATGGGACGACGACAACTGGTTCGAGCGCGCCGAGATCGACCTGGTCGACAGCCACGACACCGACGACACCGACGACACCGATGACATGAACGAAGACAGGACCCGGGCCAACCATGAAGACGCTTGATTTCGAGTGCAGCGACGCGCACCGCCCCGCCGTCGAATGGGCGGCACGCACGCTCGACGCGGATACGGTCGAGGCGGTCAGCGACAGCGGCTGGGCGAGCACCTTCCGCATCGTCGGCGGCGACCGGATCGGCTACCTGAAGGTCGTCCCCGCAGTTCAGCAGCCCTCCATC